>DATMBG010000006.1 GCA_035559535.1 Candidatus Limnocylindrales bacterium | reverse complement strand
AATGGGGCTGATTTCTCGATAGCCTAACCTCTGCAGCTTCCCTTTTAAATCCCTTTGGTAAATATTGTCTCCAGGTTGAAGAACCTCCAGATCTGAATAAATACGGGAAGGTAAATCCCACCGCTTTTTATTGAATTCCTCGTTGATCAACCTCTTCAGGTACATTTCATACCAGGAGATGAGGAAAATACCCGGAATTAGGATAATAAGTATGCAAAATAAGATGAATAAGATTTTGTATCTACGCCGCCGCATAGTTTTATCCTCTTTACTTTATTTCAAAAAAAATCCTTAACATCCGAACCATTCTCTCGGAGAACTCCATAACCCCCATCTATCGAGCTACTCATTCTTAAACCTTTCTTCATCTGTGTCTGTCCGCAGGCTACCAAGGATTACATCACACTACCGTCTTTGGGGGTTTGATTCGGTCTTTCCGCTATCCAATTTCTCTCCAGCCTTTTCCAGAGCTCTCCCTGTCTGTTTTAAGGCTTCAGATCCTACCTCTTTACCGGTTTCAATAACTTGTTCGGTTTTCTTTTGAGCTTTTTCCTTATCTATGGTAATGGTAACTTGATCAGAATTGTGTCGGACATAAACAATTCCAGCGCCGATGAGAAGTAATAGGACGATTAGAATGACTAAAAGAACTTTCATGAAAAACCTCCTTTTAGATAAAAAAGTTTACTGTTTAGATAAAAAGGAAATCCTTTTTAGGTGTTATACCTTTAATTTACACTTAGGATCTCTTAATCTCCAGATCCCGCAAAGTTTATACCAAAAGAAGAGGTCTTTGAAATTCCTGGTGGTCCAATGGAAAAAACTGTAAGAAAATTAAAGATAGGAAGGAGGTAAAAAGTTACCTTAATAGAATTTAATAGGGTTTCAAAGTTTTACTCTGAGATCTGGAAGAGGTATATTTTTACCCTCTTCCGATGGGGGATCGGTGTCGATTTGGATCCTCTTTTTCCCTAACCGTCGGGTCCCTTGCCCTGAAACGGCAAGTTTAGGAGGTGGGTACCGGCAGAGTGGCACATCCTTTGCTTATTTGCTTATGGGTTAAAACGAATCGTGCAATTAAAAAATATGTATGGCTAAAAAAGGGAGATTTTATTAATCCCTTTTTTTCTTGATGAGGGATAGAATTCGGTTTACCTACTTTCTAACCTCAAACAGGAGGCTATAGATGGTGCGTACTCACCCCCGGGGTGCTTCCCAGAGAGTCTCTCCTCTTCTTTCCATTGTTATTATCATCGCGGTTTTGTATTTTGCAAAAGAAGTACTTATTCCCATAGCTCTGGCTATTCTGTTAAGCTTTTTACTTACTCCTTTAGTGGTTCGCCTGGAACGATGGAGATTTCCCCACATTCCGGCGGTACTTATTGTAGTGATCCTTTCTTTCATGGTGATAGGTACCCTCACCTGGATTGTAACCAACCAAATTGTGAACCTGGCGAATCGTTTACCCGAATATAGAGAAAACATTAAAAGGAAAGTTGAAGCCCTCAAGCAACCCTCCACTGGAAGCTTAGGCAAAGCAACGGAAAGCATTAAAGAGCTCAGTGAAGAAATCTCTTCGGAATTAGAGAAGGCTCAAAAGTCAAAGCCTAAGGAACAGCCCTACCCCTTATTTTCACCTGTCCCTAACAACACAAGACCAGAACAGCCGATTCCGGTCAGAATTGTTCCACCTCCCTTAAATCCACTGGAATATCTTCGAGACCTCCTCAGTCCCCTCTTTGCTCCTTTGGGAACTGCGGCAATTGTCATTGTCTTCACCATTTTTATGCTCATCCAGCGACAGGATCTAAGAGATCGATTTATCCATCTCATTGGACAGGGCCGGCTTAATGTCACAACCCAGGCCATCGATGATGCCAGTTCCCGGGTGAGTCGTTATCTGCTCATGCAATTAGTGGTTAACACCACCTATGGGATTCCCATTGGGATTGGTCTCTATTTTATTGGAATTCCAAACGCTATCTTGTGGGGATTGCTGGCCATTGTGTTACGGTTTATTCCTTTTGTAGGTCCGTGGATCGCTGCCTCCATGCCGTTAGTCCTATCCCTGGCCATTTCTGATAACTGGGCTCCTGCGTTCTGGACTATAGGGTTATTTATTATCGTTGAGTTGATCAGCAATAACGTAATCGAACCCTGGTTATACGGTGCGAGTACAGGTCTCTCTACCATAGCCATTCTTGTAGCGGCCGTGTTTTGGACCTGGTTGTGGGGTACAGTGGGTCTTCTTCTGGCTACTCCTTTGACCGTTTGCATTGCTGTTATAGGAAGATATGTCCCGAATTTAGAATTTTTAAATGTTTTACTCAGTGATGAACCGGTTTTAACTCCAGAAGCTCGTTTTTATCAACGCCTTTTGGCTTTAGATCAGGCAGAAGCCACAGAAGTGGCCGAAGAGTATCTCAAAGAGAAGCCCCTGGAAGCCCTTTATGATGAAGTTCTGGTTCCGGCTCTTATAATGGTCGAGCAGGATCGTCATGAAGGAGATCTCGATGAGGCCCGAGAAAAGTTCATCTTTGAAAGCACCAGGGAATTAATTCAAGAACTGAATGAACAATTTGACCATCAGGCGGTTATACCCACCAAACCAAATGATAACATAGAGGATTCCGTAGAACGGGTTTTAGCCTCTCCAGGATCGAAAATCTGCGTTATACCTGCCCGGGACGAAGCGGATCAGATTACCAGCATGATGTTGGCACAATTATTAAGACGGAATGGATATCCGGTAGAGGTTCTCTCGGCAGCTTTACTGACCGGGGAATTATTAGAGCAGATTTCGAAGCAGAGACCGGATATTATCTGTATTTCTGCTTTACCCCCCTCCACCGTAGCCCATGCCAGTTATCTTTGCAAGCGATTACGTAACCGTTTTCCAGAGGTTAAAATTCTTGTAGGTCTATGGCATGCTAAAGGAGATATCGAAAAGGCTAAAGCGCGTCTTCGGGGTGCCCAGGCCGATCAAGTGGTTACGACTCTCTCGGAAGCCATCGAACAGATCCGACAACTGAATGAATCTATCCTGCTGGCCAAACAAAAGCCTAGCGTTTTACCAGATGCCGATCCTATGAAGAGTATTCCAGCCCCTCTGTCGACCGGGGAGGAGAAAACATCCTCTACTTCTCCCTCAAATGAAAAAGAACAACCGGATAATCCTAATCGCCCGAACTCTTCGGACCCAATAAAGGAAGAGAATCCCCTGAACCAGTACAATTTCTTACCCCTCCCGGCTATCCAGCAATATCTGTTGCCGACCGGTCCGCAAGAAGGTCCAACCTATGCGACTTATCATATCTGCCAGCCTTTGAGTGAAGTTGGCGGTTATATAGCAGATATAAAGGTACGTGAAAATGGATCGGTGGTACTGTTTCTTGCCGATGTAGTAGATCAAAGTCCCTCAGCCGTGTTACTGGCTACCATGGTAAAGACGTTGTTTTTCCAGGCCCTGCCATCCTTAACAAAACCGCAAGAGTTTTTCACAACTATCAATCGAGACCTGAAACCGATGGCACAACCAGGACAGTTTGTGAGTGCAATGGTGGCCCTCTTCAATCCGAACCTCAAGAAGCTAGAGCTTGGATGTGCCGGTTCTCCAGGCTCTGTTTTACTCCGAGGGTCTTCTACGGAGTTTATCCAACTTCCCCAGGAGCCACCTCTGTTCAGTGAACCGGATCATGTATACCAGCCTTCGACTTCCCTGAACCTTCTTCCTGGGGATCGTCTTGTTTTTTATACCGAGGGAACTGTCGAGGTCATGAACAAAGGAGGCGAGCTTTTAGGAAATAAGGGAATCATCCAACTGATTAAAAACGCCTCTTATCTCAAAGGGCCGGACTTCCTTAAAGAAGTACTGCAAGGTATTCTAAATTATTCGGGTAATCAATTGAGTGATGACATCCTTATCATGAGCCTTGAGTACCGGGGAGATGAAATCGAGCAGCCTCTCTCTGTTACCGAAACTTTAGATTTAAGGGAAGTCCAGGATGGGGTTAAAATAAACCCCACTCCTGGTTTAAGAGAGAAGATTCAAATAAACCTTCCGGGTGGGCAAAGTTGATAAATTGAGGTTAAAGAAAACTGAATTAGGGGGATCTTTGAGATCCTTGCAGCTATATAGACAAGCTAGTCGCGTATCAGACGGAATAATGCCAAAGAACGTGCTTCTAGCTGATAAGTTTCTCCCCCTGGGATCTCCGTATCGGGTCGTCTTCCGGTCTCTTCTCGGGTATCAAGGAGGAGTTTCCAGCGTACCTTCTCGTGGTCAGGTAATACAAAGGGAACCGGTTCGTAGTGGGCATTCAGGAGAATCAGTAAGGTATCTCCTACGATGGGATGCCCCCGAGGATCTACCTCATCTATAGCGTCACCGGCCAGACGGAGTCCAAGGCAGCGAGCTTCAGGATTGTTCCAATCCTCGTGGGTCATTTCCTTACCATCAGGCCTGAACCAGGTCAAGTCTTTAATTTCAGAGCCACGGATTTCTCGTCCTTGGAAAAATTTTTGACGTTGTAAAACCGGTTGTTGTTGAGACAGTTGGATGACAAAGCGGGTAAAGTCCAACAACTTCTGTCGGGGTTCGTCGAGGTCCCAATTTAACCAGGTAATTTCATTATCCTGGCAGTAGGGGTTATTGTTTCCTTGCTGCGTATGTCCTATTTCATCCCCTGCCAGAAGCATCGGTACCCCTTGAGATAAAAACAGGGTTGCCACGAGGTTACGCTGCTGGCGTGCCCGTAAGGTGAGGATAGAAGGGTCATCGGTAGGTCCTTCCACTCCGCAATTCCAGCTCAAGTTATCATTGACTCCATCCCGGTTGTCTTCTCCATTGGCCTCATTATGCTTTTCGTTGTAACTGACCAGATCCCGCAGGGTAAATCCATCATGGGCTGTTACGAAATTAATGCTTGCATAGGGTCGCCGTCCGCTTCGCTCGTAGAGGTCACTACTTCCTGTTAACCGATAGGCCAGCTCATTAATTTGTCCACTATCTCCCTTCCAATAACGTCGAACATTATCCCGATATTTACCGTTCCATTCTGCCCAGAGGACCGGAAAGTTTCCAACCTGATAACCACCTTCACTCAGATCCCAGGGTTCGGCAATGAGTTTTACCTGGGATAACACAGGGTCTTGATGGATAATATCGAAGAAAGAGGCCAGCCGATTGACCTCATAAAGTTCCCGGGCCAATGTGGAGGCCAAATCAAACCGGAATCCATCCACATGCATTTCAAGCACCCAGTAACGTAAGCTATCCATGATGAGCTGGAGCACACGGGGATGATTCATATTAAAGGTATTACCCGTACCGGTATAATCCATATAGTAGCGCCGATCCTGGACTACCAGGTTATAATAAGCGGCATTATCGATTCCTCGAAAGCAGAGCGTAGGTCCCAGGTGGTTGCCCTCTCCAGTATGATTATAGACTACATCCAGAATTACCTCAATTCCTGCCCGGTGAAAGGTTTTAATCATGGTTTTAAACTCCGTTACCTGCTGGCCCAAGACCCCACTACTGGAATACCGTGCATCCGGTGCAAAGAAACCGATTGAATTATATCCCCAATAGTTTGTCAGTCCGCGATCCACCAGATGCTTCTCTGCTACAAATTGATGGACCGGCATCAATTCCACGGCGGTAATTCCTAAGGCACACAAGTAGTCGATCACAGCCGGACAGGTTAAACCTGCATAGGTTCCTCGCAACTCTTCGGGTACATCGGGATGTCTGGCTGTAAACCCCTTTACATGCATTTCATAGATAACCGTTTTATGCCAGGGAATTCGGAGAGGTACATCATGGCCCCAACTAAAGGCCGGATCTATCACAACACACTTGGGCACTCCCCCAGCACTATCACGTTCATCCTTAGAAAGGTCAGCATCGGGATGTCCGATAGTATAGCCAAATAGAGCATCACTCCACTGAATGGTCCCGGCAATGGCTTTGGCATATGGATCCAGCAGGAGTTTAGAAGGATTGAACCGATGCCCCTGTTTAGGTTCGTAGGGGCCATAGACCCTATAACCGTAGAGCTGTCCTGGTCGTGCTTCAGGCAGATAAACATGCCAGACCTGGTCTGTCTGCTCCTTCATTGGGATTCGCGCCACCTCTTGCTTCGCATCCTGGGTATCAAACAGGCATAATTCGACCCCGGTCGCATTCTCTGAAAAGAGTGCAAAGTTGACCCCAGCTCCATCCCAGGTTGCTCCCAGGGGGTACGGATTCCCCGGCCATTGCTGGATAGTACGATAAGTCTCCTGAGTTTTCGCTACTTTTTTTTCATTCATCTTCTTACCTTAGGAGTCTTCTCCTTTCTACTAGTTTGTAAAGTTAATGCCTGTGAGATTCCCCCTCACCTCCGGCCCCTCTCCCACGGCGTGGGAGAGGGGCCGGAGGTGAGGGTCGCTTAAAAATTAAGCAAAACAAAATACTACTTACTTCGAGCCAGAGCCAGTTCAATGATTTTTTCGATTAAATTGGGATAAGTCAGTCCATGCTTTCTAGCAGCCAGGGCAAGTTCACTATTTCTGGCAAGGTGAGGATTGGGATTAACCTCGATGATATAAAATTCCCAATCCTCTACCTCTTCCTGGTACTGAGCCGATTTTTTACCTTCCTTTTCTTCAGCTTTAGTGGGTTTTGCCGAAGGGGATTTCTCTGCCGTTTTTCCGTCTGTCTCCGGATTCGATTCACTTTTGGATTTGGATCGGGAGGGTTTAATTTGTCTTAAGCGCATATCCACCCGACCATAATCCCGCAATTTAAGTGCCTTAAAGGCGGTAATAGCCGTTTCTTGAATCTTCTTATACACCGGCTCGGGAATATCTTCCGGAAAAATAGAGGGAGCATCTTTATAGGCTTCTGAGTCCTCATCCCATTTCGCCTCCGCCGAAGCAATCTTGGGTACCCCATCCGGGACCCTGGAAAAATCCCATTCTACAATCGGTAAGGCTTCCGGTTTTTCATTACCCAATATCCCAACATAAATTTCACGCCCTTCAATAAATTCTTCGATCAAAGCTGGTGTTTTAAACTCGGTTTGAATATAGGAAATTCGTTCCATTAACTCTTTGACATTATGAACGATCGCTCTATCATCGATCCCAATGGAAGCGTCTTGATTAAGTGGCTTGATAAAAAGTGGAAATTCCAAATCGTCTGACCAATCTACCTGACCTTCATCGATCACCGAAAATTTTGGATACTTAATTCCATGGAAACTAAATAACTTTTTGGCCAAGGCTTTATCTTGTGCAAGGGCTAAACCTATAGAGCTGGAGCCTGTAAATTTTTTGTCCAGTAACTCCAGTAAGGAGGCTACATTTTGTTCATGTTGGCTGATCCCTCCCAGAGACTCACATAGGTTAAAGATAATATCACTATCATCCTTGTCTATCTGAGAAACTAAGTTTCTGATTTTAGGCCCAGCAGCCAAAAGATTAACTTCATGTCCGCGTTTGGTGAGTACCTGTGCAACCTGTTCATAAACCAAGGGTAACTTTTCACCTTTCTCTTCAGCTTCTGCCTTTTCTTTGTCTTCGATGGCATCGTAAAGAATAGTAATTTTTAGTTTTTCCATGTTGAGGTCTCCTTTGATAATTCCCTCGATAAGGTTAAAGGAAATTACTTAATAATAAAATCACCTTTGTACAACTTATTCATACAAAGGGTAGTCGCATAAGCGGTTATTTCCATCAAAACCTCAGAACTCTTACTTAGCTTAACCCAGAGTCCCAAAAGTTTACAGCGATCGATAAAGTGATTAATGAGAGACCGTACCACCGTTTCATTGAGCCCTGTCCAATAGGTGATATTGCCAACGATTTGGCGGCGATACCTGGTTAAAAATTGATGGGCCGACTGCCATTCGTCTTTAGCGTTCTGGGGCACTTTCCTCTCGAAAATATCTTTCAAGTCCCCATCGAAATAGGCCGGTACTTCAACTGTCTCCGAAAGGAACATTTTGTAATGATCGGCAATGGAGTAATTTAAATCTTCCTTGGTAATATCGTATTTATCCGCTGTAACCAACGGTTCGGTCTGGCCTAGCTTTTGGACTATCCTATCCACATACAAAAGCTTTTTATAGCATCCCCAGTCTTTGTAGAATTCTCGCCAATTAGAGTCTGGGGTAAGCCAAACGGCAAAGGTTTCGGCAAAATCCTCATCGGGATGTTTTTGTGCATACCAACCGGGGAGATGACGAACGAAGTTACGGGAGAAGGGATTGGGTTGGTAATCCTCGCGATAAGGGCGGGAATAAGGACCGAAAAGTTCATGCCACTCTTCGGTCTCGTATAATTTATATGCATAATTGAAGGCATGTCCGGCTTCATGGCGTAAATAACTTAAAATCTCTTCATCGGTCTCCCCCTCAATGCCTTCCAGGATTTCATCTGCAATTCGAGAGAGTTTTTCATCGGCCAGGTAAAAGGGAATACCAATGACTGGAATTCCTTCAGGGCAGCCCCATTCTTCAGAAAGATAAACTTTTGGTTTAAATCGAATGCCTGCTACTTCCAGTTCCTGATATAAACACTCCACAAGTTTTTCTAAACGGGTCCCTTCCAGTTTTAGTCCCAACTCACTAATCTTCCTCTGTAATAATTTTTCTCGCTCTTCGGACCAGTTTTCTCCAGAAGCTTCAGAAAAAGTCTTTTTCTCTCCAGACATAGAATTCTTTTTTCCTCCTGAACTACCTTTTTAGATCAAATAGACCCAGGCCACCATTTGCTATTTTCTACTTTACCCTTCGCTAAATACCTGTTTTTCGACAAAACCCCTGGAAAGATTCTTCCCTTATACATCAAGATAAAAAGTCAGAAGAAGAAAATAAAAATCCTCTCCATACTATGCAGTAGCCAGAGAGAATATAAAAAATTAAAGCGTCTTTCCGGTCGATGGAGTGTTGTCGGTCGACTGCCTGGAGAAGGTAGCAGTTTGTTCCCGGTCAGAAGGTGTGGAAGTACTTAATCCTTCGATAAATTCCGTTGCTTTCTTTATCAGAAGACCGGCCAGAATACTTCCCACAATATTGGGAATTTGGTTGATATCCTTTTTGGCTTCTGAGGAAAGATGTGCCGGAGCTGAAGGGGTAAATTCTTTCCCAATCCAGTAGCCCACGGCCATGGCTCCCAGGGCAAATCCCACGGGATATTTACGTACCCAAGATCGCCAATCCAGACTTTCTTTAACTTCACTGGCTATGGCTTCCACAGTGTGGGAAATATTTTCTTTAGTGTCTTCGATAGATTGTTTTAAACTCGCTTTCAAAACTTCCGTATCGGTTCGATAGTCTTTTTCGTCCATTCTTATACCTCCCTCCGGCTTCCTGGTGCTCTCTTCAAAACGCCAGATGGTTAGTCAGGAATTGATTCTCCCCTGCGGTCTATGAAGATAGCACCAGGAAAGATCGGTTAGTTTGTGAGCCGTTTTCTTCTATCCCTGAAAACGAATTATTTTTTTACGTCTGCTTACGTCTGAAAATCAAGCCTAAGACAAAGCCGGCCACCAAGGAAATGAGCAAGCCTTTATCGGGGTTAGCTTTTACGTAGGCAATGGAATCATTGTAAATTTTTTCAAGACTCCAGTCTCGTATCTCAGGGAGGTTCTTTTTAACCCCCTCCACCATTTCCCCCACTTTGACTTTTCCGGCTTCATAGGTTTCTTCAACCCGGTCCTTTATTTTGACCATCTGTTCTTCGACCTGATCTTTCACGGTAGCCACTTGCTCCCCCACGCGCTCTTTAATTTCTTCCATGGTTTCCTGAGCCTTTTTTATATAGCTACCCTGCTTATTTCCGGCTTCCCCCGTAGACCCTGCCGGGTTTGTATTCTCTTTTTCTGGGCCCTGTGGATTGTAATTCGTTGCCATAAAAGCCTCCTTTTTAGATGATTCTAAAACCAATTTCTCTAAGGTTTTTGCTTTGTAAAACAAATCTATTTCTTTCCCGGTCGGTGCATAAATTTTGCCATAATTAATATCCCTAAGATTTATAGAAACTTCAAGGAATTTATCCAAACTGGATTTGAAGTTCCCCCTTAACAGGGTACTTCTCTACCACAGCCGGAGAAATTCCAGACCGATAAATAAGTTTTTGCCCTATGTTCGACTCCGAAAAGAGGGTTGTTTTTTACCTTCCTCTTGAAACAAAGGGAGTCGGAAAAGTGTTCTTTCAGGTCAACTTCTCAGATAGGGGTAGCTCTCTACCTTCTAGAAATGGGAAGGGGAGGGGTTATTTCACGTTACTGGCATGGTTATTGCTGAATCTTCAAAAATAAAATTCCACGGAAAGAGGGAAGGATAATTTACCTCCTTGACAATGGAATAAGTCCTGGGTAAGCTGAGAGGATGTAAGAAGTTACCGACTAGAGGGTTTGTTAAAACCCCTCTACAAGTTATTTAATTTCCTATGATTCCGTTGATTTTAAAAGAAGTGAAAAACCAGATCCCACGTAAAGCAAGGATTACCTTTCTGGCAGGAACGATCGGTTTTCTGTTAAATATCTTTCCTATCGAGCTGTTTTATAAAGTCTGGATTCTCTTCGGAAGTATTCCTACCTTAATCATTACCCTGACCCTTGGACCCCAGTGGGGGACTTTGACGGCTATGATAGCTTCAAGTTATATTTTGTTTCTATGGGGTTCCCTTCATGGAATTCTACTCTATCTCCTTTATGGTTTGGAGGCCCTCATCCTAGGGAGTTTGATAAGGGAAAGATTTCCTGTTCTGGTAGATACTTTCTACTGGGTCCTTATAGGGTCTCCTTTGCTATACTGGACAGATACGCTTTGGCTGAATTATTCAAAGACCTATGCAAGTACCCTGGGGATTGGGTTAATATGGAATGGCTTCCTTAACATTGCAATAGCTCAGTTACTTCTCTTGCTGGTTCCTCCGATAAACCGTTTTCTATCAGAATCAGAGAGACGTCGAAGTGAGAGTCTCCAGTCTTATCTGTTGGTTGCGTTTATACTTATCGCCGTTACTCCGGTGGTCATTATCAGCCTTGTCAATAGCCGTTCCCAAATTAAGAAGGAATTAGAAGAAAGAAAAAATAATCTTAGAGAGCTCTCCCATTCTCTCAGTGCAGGTATTGGTGGGTATGTGAAATTTCACACAGAAAGATTTCAGACCCTGGTCAGGCAATTGGAGGCTCGAAGGGATTTTCAACCCTCTGGAGAGCTAAGAACGCTGATTACCTCTTTTTATAAAGAATCCGAAGGATTTTCTGCCTTTTACTTAGCCGATGGTTCCGGACGCATTCAAACGATGGATCCCTCACCGGGTATTTTACAAGAGATTCATTTTAACGATCAAGAATATCACAAAAAACTGATCCAGAAAAAAACCTCCATGGTTTCCGAAGCTTTTTTTATGAGGGGATCCGAACCCATGATGGTTCTGGCTCATCCCATTTTGGATGATAGGGGAGAGATAAAAGCCGTTATCGGAGGGTTTTTGAATTTAAGGGTTATTACCGATTTAATTGATCCATTCAAGACCGACAAAGAACGAGAGATCCTGGTAATTGATGAGCATAATCAAGTGATAAGCTCCAATGATCCAAAACGTTATCGAACCCTTGAAGACCTCAGCAAAACGAAACCTCTTGCCCAAATCTTTACGGGGGATTCTGGAATCTCCCAGTACTATCGAGAGGATCTCGAAAAGAGGACCTCACCCGAATCCACTATTCGCCTGGTGGGTTTCCAGGTTATTGATCCCTTAGGATGGAAAGTTCTCATCGAACAATCTTTAGCAGGGATTTACCCGGAGATTCAGAATATCTACAAGCAACTGGCCCAACGGATTCTTGTGATTTCCGGAATTTCCGTTCTTATCGGGATCTTCCTTTCCAGGGCCATTTCCTATCCTGTCCGGAAACTGGAAAAAGCAACCCGGGTATTCACAGAGAACCTGCGTATCCGACCCATCCTTGGAGGAAATCGGGGAAATATTTTCTCCGAAGATATTGTGGCCCCTACCGAGTTGGCTTTACTGACAAAAACCTTTTCGAGAATGGCAGAGGAAATCGAAGGGTCTTACTCCAGACTGGAATTGATGGTTAAGAAGAGAACCGAAGAGCTGGAGGAAAAAAATCTTCAGTTGGAACGGATGAATAAACAATTAGAGGAAAAAAATCTTCAGCTGGAACAGATGAATAGAAAATTGCAAGAATTCAACCGATTAAAGGCTGCTTTTTTAGCCAATCTGTCCCACGAACTGAGAAGCCCTCTCGACTCTATCCTATCTCTGTCCGAGGCCCTTGCACGGAAAATCCCAGGAGAGTTGAAACCAGAATTGGGGGAGTATGTAAAGATTATTTATAACAGTGGCAAAGACCTCCTGGAAATGATCAACGATCTTCTGGATATTTCCAAAGTAGAGGCCGGTAAAATGAAAATTAACTATCGACCCTTTGTCGTCAATCGCCTGATCGATGAGGTTGTGGAAATTATTTCTCTCCAGGCCGAAAAGAAAGGACTCCGATTCCTGGTTGAAGTGGCTGAAGGAACCCCTTTGGTGATTTACAGCGATGAAGAAAAAGTTAGAAGGGTACTTTTAAACCTCCTGAGTAATGCTATTAAATTTACCAAGGAGGGTTTAATTGTCTTGAGTGTTAAAACACTTACCCCGGAAGATCCTCCAAAACCGTTTATTCAGTTTTCCGTATCGGATACTGGAATTGGAATTTCAAGGGAGAATCTGGAAATTATCTTCGAGGAGTTTAGCCAGGTGGATCCTGCTTCAGTCCGCCGTTTTCAAGGGACCGGCCTGGGATTAGCCATATCCAAAAAGCTGGTTCAGATGCTTGACGGAGAGATACGAGCCCACAGTGAACTCAAGGAAGGATCCACCTTTACTTTTCAAATCCCAACCCACGAAGACCGGATAGATCCCGATGTATTGAGCTTCATCCTGGAAGGAGAAAAAAAAGCAAAGATCCTCTATGGAAAATTCGAGCTGAAGCCGACAACTCGAAATGGTCCTAAAATTCTATTGGTAGAGGATAACAGATCGATTCAGTATCTCGTTAAAGTAGCCCTTGTGGAGGCAGGATTTGATCTGGTTATAGCCGATGATGGACAGGATGGAATTCGTAAGGCTTCAAAAATTAAACCAAATTTGATTCTGATGGATTTAACGCTACCCCTGGTAGCAGGTGAGACGGCTATTAAAACCCTTCGGGAAATGGAGGAGTTTAAAGAAACCCCCATTATCGGGATGATCAGCGAGGTTACCGAAGAAGTCCGCGATAAAATCCTCCAGGCGGGAGGAAACGATTATCTGATAAAACCTGTCCAGGAGGCCGACTTGATAAAGAAAGTCCAGGATTGGTTAAATAAAGTTCCCGATTCGCCATCCTCTCAGAATCCCATTTCCAAAGGAGGGATCTAATAGGAATTAGGAATTGGGAATTAGAAATAGGAGATCACCGATTCCTAATCCCTAATTCCTAGATGATTTGAGTTGTCCTTAAAAATTTGCTAAATATAAGTATGGAGCACAAAGTGTTTACTTTATCCAAGCTGCATACTTATAACAGCAGAGAGTCAGGACGTTATGGCAAAGATTTTAATCATCGATGATAGAGCCGACAATATCTTTTCTGCGAGCATTAAGCTCAAGGAAGATAACCACGAGATCATCACCGCAACAGAACCGGAGGAAGGCCTCAGGAAGGCTGCCGAAGAAGTCCCAGATTGTATTTTGTTGGATATAAATATGCCGGAGATGGATGGGTTCGAGGTCTGTCAGAGGCTCAAAGAAAATCCGATCACTCAAGATATCCCGGTTCTCTTTACTACGGCCGTATATCGAGATACGGAAAGCGTTGTGAAAGGGTTAGAAGTGGGTGGGGAGGATTACATTGTCTCTCCCTATGAGGCTGAAGAATTAAGGGCCCGGGTCCGGGTTCTGGTACGCCTCAAAAAGAGTAAAGATGCTTTAAAAGAGAAGAACCGGGAACTGGAGCTAGCCAACAAAAATCTTATCCGGGCCAATAACTTTCTCAACAGTATCATGGACTGGTCTGATTACTCCATCTTAACCGGTGACTTGCAGGGAACTATTTTAACCTTTAATGAAGGGGCTCGCAGAGCTTTTGGCTATGAAATAGAAGAGATTATTGGAAAGCCTATTGGAGTTTTGTATCCTAAAGCATTGGGTAAACCCGAGCAGGTTCAACAGGTTATTGACTCTTTGATTAAAACAGGGCGTTTTGAAGATGAAATTGAAGGAGTTCGAAAGAATCAAGAAAGCTTTCCTGTACACACTATATTCAGTCTCAGGAAAGATGAAAATGGAGCCCCTCTAGGGTTTGTGAGTATTTCCAGAGATCTCTCCAAGGAGAAAAAACTAGAGTTGGCCGTGGAGCAAAAAGAAGAAGAACTCCAGAGGGTAACTCAAGAGCTACAACGCAAAGATAAGGAGTTGGAGTTACGCTACAAATTTAAAAAAGACATCATCGGTTACAGTCCTAAGATGATGCAAATCTTTAAAATCATCGAACAGGTCTCTCAGATTGATTCCAATGTCTTAATTCAGGGTGAGAGCGGCACGGGAAAGGAATTGATTGCAAAAGCCATACACTATAACAGTCCTCGGGCAAAAGGCCCCTTCCGGGCTGTTAATTGTGCAGCCTTAACAGAAACCCTTATCGAAAGTGAGCTCTTCGGTCATGAGAAAGGTGCTTTTACGGGTGCAGATCGACAGAAGAAAGGACAGTTTGAATTAGCCCATAAAGGAACGATTTTCCTGGATGAAATTGGAGAGATGTCTCTGACTACCCAGGTAAAACTCCTGCGGGTCCTTCAAGAAAAAGAGATTTTCCGGGTGGGAGGGGACAACCCTATTAAAATTGATGTTCGGATTATAGCAGCTACGAATAAAAATCTGGAAGAAGAGGCTCGAAAAGGGAATTTTAGACAAGATCTGCTCTACCGCCTGAATGTCATTCCCATTGTTTTACCTCCCCTCCGGGAAAGGGGAGAGGATATTCAACTACTGGTCAACCACTTTCTGAAGAAAACGTGTGAGCGCCTAGGAAAGAAAGTCAAAATGTCCCCAGAAGTCATGCATGCCCTGGTCAATTATCCGTGGCCGGGTAACGTCCGGGAACTCGAAAATGTTATTGAACGGGCCGTGGTCTTTGAAGAGTCAGATACCCTCACCCTTAATTCTCTCCCACAGGCCATAGCCGAATATGGAATTTTGAATCCTTTTAAAAATAAAAAGGATCCGGAATTCACATTGGGACATTATCAGGAATTAAAAGAGCAGGCTCTGGAGAACTTCCACACGGAACTCCTAGGCTGGATCCTCACCAAACATAAAGGCAATGTCGGTGCGGCAGCCAGAGAATTAGGGTTAGATAAAAGTAACTTTAGGAAGATCATTAAAAGATATCACATCGATGTAAGAAAATACCGTCCCGCAGGGAAAGGTCTGATTAAAAGGGCTCCGGAAGTGGAGGATCAAAAAAATGAGAGCTAGGAATCCTTCAAAATAACAAGGGTAACCCCCCATCCTCCCAACTCCAGGGGGGGTACCTTCAGAGCCTCAACGTAGGGATTTCTCTTCAATATGGAATGTACTATGGCCCGCTGGACTCCCTTTCCCTTACCATGGATAATACGTACCTGCTTAAATCCGGCTTGATAGGCCTGTTGGATGTAATCTTCTACCAGGTCCGGAATTTCCTTGGGCAAGAAAGTATGAAGATCCAAAACATCTTCTAAAGGAAGCTCAACGATTTCCGGAAAATCTGCTTCCTCCTCTTCCCTTTGAGAGTTACCTTGTTCCAGATTTTCATCCCCCATGGAAATAATCTATTCCTGGAATCAGATTTTTCCAATTCCCATCCCTTTCAAATTTTTTTGATCTTCAAAGTAGAACTTTTGAATCTTTCTACCAAACCCTTGAGATTGTATCCTGAGGAGAGGCGATTCGGTATGGCCCGTTAGGCAGCTCCTCCTTTCCCTCTCCACATGCAGGGAGGGAAAGGGTAGAGCGGTCCTTACTTTACATCCCATTTCAATCCTGACTTAATATCAGGTCGATAAATTTTTCTTGATTTTCAGGAATCCAGAAATTAAGTTTCATGGGGTGATTGAGTCGAAGGGTTCAAGACAATGGGTTAATGGATTTATTAATCGAAAGGAGGGCAGTATGGCATCATCACAACCTAAAGGGCTTCTGACGGCCTGGATGAATATTCCACCGGATTATGAAGAAGAGTTTAATCGCTGGTATAATACTGAGCATCTTCAAGAGCGGATCAGTATACCCGGTTTTTTAACTGCCAGACGTTATGTCAGTCTGGAAGGAGAACCTAAATACTTTGCCCTCTATGAGTTAGAGGAGCCTGGTGTTTTATCCAGAGAACCTTATCAAAAGGCTTTACAGAATCCAACCCCCTGGTCTCAAAAGACCATGGCCCTTTTCCAGGATTTCGTCCGTAATATTTACGAAGAAATTTTCTCTTATGGCCCATCTTCTCGGGAAGGATCACCCTATGTCCTTACAGTACGGGTGGATGTTTCTTCGGAGAAAGAGGATGAATTCAACGCC
Organism: Candidatus Limnocylindrales bacterium; assembly: GCA_035559535.1. NCBI lineage: Bacteria > Bacillati > Chloroflexota > Candidatus Limnocylindria > Candidatus Limnocylindrales > Candidatus Limnocylindrales bacterium. The sequence goes on along the minus strand of DATMBG010000006.1, from coordinate 144,763 downwards.
TGGTATAATGAGGACCATATCCCGGCCCTGGTTAAGGTGGAAGGAGTTCGTAGTGCCAAGAGGTATCGAGCTGTGGAAGGAACTCCTAAATATCTAGCCGTTTACGAGCTAGAGAATCCCGAAATCCCAAAAAGCGAGGCTTGGGCCAAAGCAAGGGATTTTGGGAGAACTTCTTTGATCTGGCCTTATCTTCAAAACCTGCAGAGAAATATAGGAAAACTTCTCTTCCAGCTATATAAGTGAAAAGTTATGGAAAAAAAATCCTTATTGACTCTCTTTACTTAATCGGAAAACCCAAAGAGGGATTTCCCCCTCGGTAAAGAGGTTAAAAGGATTTTTCCTTTCAAACCATGAAAAGACTCTTTTTGGGTGTCCCCCTTTTCTTGGGTTGGATAGGAGTAATAGGATCCCCCCTAGCCTCCGCTCAGATGCCCCCTGCCTACCCGGGAGCCCAGTCAAATCAAGCCATGGCAGATGCTATCCGGACGGTTGCTAAATCCACCATCTCTTCTTTAAGATCTCTTACGGAAACATCTCTAAAAGAAGCCAAAACCGATGAAGATCGAAAGAAAGAAGAAGCCCAGCTTCAGGAAGTGGAAAAAACTCTAAAGATGTTGGACCAGATGAAGGTAACCGTCTATGTCACAGCAGATCCCGTGGATAAAGTGAAAAAATTTTACGAGGACAAATTGAAGATTACCTTCAAAGATCAAGAAAGATCTTTAGAAGAATGGGCTAACGGCTTAAAGCTAAACGGATTTGATAAGGTTAACCCAGAAGATTTTAAGGGCATAATTTTACGTCGCTATATAGCCCGGGATAATGAAAAAAGGCTGGATATCGAGATTACAGATAAGGGGATAGATCCAAATACCGGAAAAATAATCGAAAAGACTATTATTCATTTCGCATCTTTTCCTAAATAATTCACCCTTCAGGAAGAAGCGAAAGAATCCGCAAAACCTTCAAACTGTTTCTGGTAGCAAACATACGCTCCATTTAAAATGTGGAACAAAACCCTATAAAGTTCGTCTTTATTTTATAAAAATGGTTGAGGACTCAAGCTAAAATAAGCTTCCCAGGAAGGTATAATTCTAACGCAAAATTCCTTACACACTACCCAATGGTATTATTGTTGCAGGAAATTTACCCAGGTAAACTTATTTCTTTAAAAACCCTTTGAAAGGAAAGGAGAGGTTATGATGAAGGTTAGACTTTTACGGAATGGGAAACTAGTAAGTTTTTCCTTGCTGTTCCTGATGTTGGAGATAGGTCTGTTCGCCTCAGACCTATGGGCCAAGTCGGATGAAGAGATCTATAAAGCACAAGTCATAACGGCGGGAACTGGTCAGTTGCGAGGCCGCCTGAGGATTTTTAATAACGGGAACGTACAACTCAATATTAACGGTGTTACTCCGGGAGGAAGTTATCAGGTGTGGTTGCACGAGACCCTAACCGATACCAATACCCAGATTGCGATCCTGGCTGACCGTAATGGGGATGGGGCTATTCGTGGAGTAGAGGGAAAGTTTAAACCCTTTTTGAGGGGCAGCAGTTCTTCACCGGCGTTTATTATCATTCCCTCCACGGTTACCTTTACCCCCCCACCTGTTTCCTTAGGGGATGATTCCTTTGTAACCGGATTTGCCCTTCCCCTATTCCCCAATTCGGCGAGGCCTTTATTCGTGGGGGATATAATTACCGGGGCTACCGGGCTGGATAACGGGGAATTCAAAATTCGGGCCAATGGAAGCGCCAGAATTGAGATTGATAATGTTCCCCCCGGAAGTAGCTATGATGTATGGCAACATAATACGCTTCCCGATACAGATGAACTCATAGGAACCATAGAAGATCTGGATAACGATGGGGAAATTCATGGGTCGGAAGGAAATTTACCTCTTTTCCCTTCGGGAACCAGTGCCGCTCTCAATTTTATCATTCTTCCTTCCGGAACCTCTTTCACAAAACCTCCGGTGACCCTTACAGATGATGCTTTTGTGTCTGGCTTCTCCTTAAAGGGAAAGAAAAAGGACAATGATAATGAAGACGATGATGATGATTGATAGCAACAGACATTGATAATCCTGAAAAGCACCGGTCCCAGTAAAATTTCAGAAAACCTCTAAGGAGTATTTTAGTAAAACCTCGGACCAGGGTCCGGGTTTTACTAAAATACCCCGTTTACGGTTGCTATAAAGCTTTGGGAGAACCGGGAGGTTTACTAACCCTACCCCTTAGAGCCAAACCCGATCCCTTATAGGAAAACTCTGGAAGTCTTTTAGCAAAAAATAACCCTACCCCTTAGTTTATCCAGGAGTTTAATCCCAAGGGGAGTAAAGTCTGTTAAGAGGACCTCTTCAACGTATTACTTGGTCCGATTCCTCCTTATACCCTTGTCATTCAGCTTACTCTGTCATTCACTCTTGACAATCCTTTAATCTGTACCTATCATCCATGGATATGGATGCCATTGAGGTAAGAAACCTGACGAAAACCTTCCGAGTTAAGATTAAGCCCCCTGGTCTTAAAAATAGCTTCAAGGCTCTCTTCAAACCCCAGTATCGTTGGATTGAGGCCGTAAAAAATCTAAACTTTACTGTAAAATCTGGAGAGACCCTCGCATTTATTGGCCCTAATGGATCTGGTAAGTCGACGACCATCAAGATGCTAACGGGCATTCTTTTTCCGACCTCCGGTGAAGCTCGGGTGCTTGGGTTTAACCCCTGGAAAGAGCGGAAAAAGTTATCTTTTCACATTGGTTCTGTTTTTGGTCAGAAATCCCAACTCTGGTACCATCTTCCTGCCATGGAAACCTTTTATCTTTTTTCAAAGATTTATGAACTGGATTCCCATACTTTTCGCCAACGCCTGGATTATTTAATAGATTTATTGGAGATAAAAAGTTTTGTTCATACTCCCGTACGAAAATTGTCCTTGGGTCAGCGGATGCGGGCGGAGTTGGTGGCTTGCCTTCTTCACAAACCTTCCATTATCTTCTTGGATGAACCGACCATAGGCCTGGATGTGGTGGCCAAACAGATACTGCGGGAACACATCCGAACCATTAATCGTACCGAGGGAACCACGATTTTTATTACCTCCCACGATGCAGGAGATATTGAAACACTCTGCGAACGGGTTATTATCCTTAACCTGGGAAAAATCATTTATGATCGAGATGTAAACGGACTCAAGAAAACGTATCTCCACCGCAGGGTTATCGAAGCAACCCTCAACACCCCTGGGAAAGACCCCTTTACCTGTAAAGGTTGTACACTTTTAGAGAAAACTGATTATAAACTCAAAGTTACCGTGGATACCCACTGGAATTCCACTCGGGATGTAATCAACCAGCTTCTGAATCAGTATGATATCGAAGATATTACCATTACAGAACCTCCCCTGGAGGAGATTATTCGCCAAATCTATAAAGAACAGGAAGAGGAATAAAAGGGAGGGACTAGAATAGGGGGAAATCCGTGATAAGGAAATTTATTAAATACTGGGCCATTTTCAGCATTGAGCTAAAAAATCATTTTGTCTATCTGGGTGATTTTATTCTCTCAAATCTCAGCATTGTGGTAGCCTATTTTGTAAGTGTTCAACTCTGGCTGATCGGCTATGGAACCCGTCAGGAGATGGCAGGTATTTATAAACAGGAACTCATCTGGTATCTTCTTATCGTACAGGTGATTCATTTCAGTGTTGATTATACCCTCATGCTTAATATCGAAGAGGATGTCCAGAGTGGAAATATTACCAATTATCTGAATAAACCCTATAGCTACCTCCTGTATACCTACTGTATCAGCTCTGGAAAAGTTGTACTTAATTTGATCATTAACTTCAGTATTTCCCTGTTAATGGCCCTCTTTTTCGCCAAATCCTTTGTTCCTCCCCTGGGAGGGGTTTTGCAATTGTTTCCGGTTCTCTTCCTGGGGTTCCTCATCCATTTTATTCTGCAGTGTATATGTGGAATAGCCGCGTTCTGGCTCGAGCGGGCTACGGTTTTTGTATGGGTCTTGAATACGGTTATGCTGGTTCTGGGAGGTGGGCTTATTCCTATCGATGCCTGGCCTGATTCTTTGAAACCTCTGGCCGACTATACCCCTTTTAGTGCCATCTTCTACTACCCGGCCAAACTCTTTATTCATTTTAAATTCGATCTGTTCCTTCACTTCCTGGCAGGTCAGATCTTCTGGGTTTTTATCTTGGGATCTTTACTCTTGTTAGAATATAGGAAGGCAATCAGGAAATTGGATATTAATGGGGGATAATTTTCTGTTCAGAGATAACTCAGGTACATACTTTTTCACAACCTATAGGGAATAGCAAACAAAAAATGGCCTATTTAAAACTCTTCCTGGCTTATCTGAAAATCAACCTGAACTCGCATCTAGAATATCGATTCAATGTGGTTCTAGACTTTTTTGCAAATTTAGTTGAAGTGTCCATTTATATCTTTTTTTGGAGGTTGTTTTTTACGGTAACCCAGGATATCAACGGTTGGAAATTTGAACAACTGGTAAGTCTGGTAGCCTTTAACAGTTTGATTTACGGACTGGTCGATGTAGGTATTGGAGGAATGATCTGGAATATCAATGAATATATTCGAGAAGGACGGATAGATTTTTATCTGACGCTTCCCAAGAACGTGCTGGCTCACCTTTTGATCAGTGGGACCAGTGTCAATAGAATAGGGCGTCTCCTGGTTGGATTGGGATACTACCTCTTATTTGTCCCGGTTAACTTCTATTCCCTTACTCTTTTGGTCATCGGAAGTCTCCTGGGAGCCACCGTATTTTTAAGCTGGTTAATTATTTTTCATTCCCTCACATTCTGGTTAGGTCAATCCACCCTCGTTTGGGAATCCCTGGCATCTTTACTGGAATTTGCCAGGAAACCGGCGGACATCTTTCAAGGAATTATCCGGCTGACCCTCTATACGATTCTCCCTGCCGCTTTTCTGGGAACCGTGCCGGTACAAATGCTTTATGGATTTAGTCCCTGGCGCCTGCTTTATTTCGGACTTTTTGCATTCGGCAGCTTGCTGGGAGCCATTGGGATTTTTTACAGGGGATTACGGCGCTATGAAAGCGGAAATCTAATCACGGTGAGGATGTAGCAATTACTTCTTAGACCTCCGGGGTGCGAAGGGCCTTATTTTCTAAACCTCGGAGGTCTTTCCTTAAACCTCAATAAACGACCAGGACAGGTAAAACTATTTGCTCAGTAATTCATCAATCCTGGCCCGGTTGAATCCAATGATCATGTCTCCATCGATAAGAATCGTCGGAGTTCCCTGGCTTCCAAGCTGGAATAATTCCTCCAAAGCCTGGGGATCTTCACTTACATTTTTTTCGGTAAAGGCTACCCCTTTCTGCGATAGATACTCCATCGCCTGATGACAGGGTCTTCAACCGGTTGAATGATAAACTACCACTTTTTTAGCCATTCTTCACTCACCTCCCTTCCCCTTCTTATTACAATTAACCTTTTATCCTTCCTGTCAATCCCGAATTCATTCTATTTTATCCACGAAGAAGGTCGAAGTATGGGAGTATGGAAGTAGGGGGGTGTGGGAGTATGGAAGTATGGAGGGGTTGGAAGTGTGGATAAATCAATAACTTAAGAGAAAATGCGAAGGTGAGGAAGGCTATCGGGAAAGGGATTTTAGACCCAGCATTTCTAACCATTCTTCGGTTGTAATGGAATTTTCCACAACTTCCGATGAAAGATCCTCCATGACTTCCTGAAAAAGTAGTCCCTTTTCTTTCAGTTTATTATAAATCTGCATTTCAATCGTATTTCGCATCCAGAGATGGTAGATATGAACGGGTTCGGTTTGTCCTCTTCGGTGAGCCCGATCTTCTGCCTGCCACATGAGGGCCGGATTCCACCAGTGATCAAAGTGAACAACATAATTAGCCTCCGTCAGCGTCAATCCAACCCCGGCAGATCGTACGGAGGCCAGGAAGATCGATTTATTCGGGCTGCGACGAAAAGTAGCTATTGCACTTTGACGCTCTCGTTCGGACATTGTTCCCGTATATATCACAACCCCATAGGCTTCAAGGGCTTTTGCTAATTTGTAAACACCCTCTTCCTGATACTGGGAGAAAACAAGTACTTTCTTTCCATTGGCAAGGATTTTTTCAACCAACTCTATGAGGGCTTCTGTTTTAGGACTGGTGGCTTTTCCTGGGGCAAAATTACAAATCTGTTTAAGGGTCTGAATAATGGCAAAGATATGAGCCCGTAGTGGAGAAGTAGAACCCTTTCGACCCATCCGTTCAAGATGATGTTGGCCTTGATAAAGGGCCCTTTGATAAGCTCGACGCTGGAAGGCATCTAATTCCAGCCAGGTGTCTTGCTTAATTTTAGGAGGAAGATCCTTCATAACATCTCGTTTAAGCCGCCTTAATAAATACGGTTTAACGAGTTGCTGGGCCAACTTTGGAGTTAATCCATTCTGAGGTAGACAATTGGGCTTAACAAATTCAAATATCGAACTTAAATCCTCCAATCGATTTTCTAAAGGCGTTCCGGTCAATGCCCAACGCCACCGCGCAGGAATTTTTTTTACCGCCTGGCTTCGCCCACTGGAAGAATTTTTGATATTTTGTGCCTCATCCACCACTACCAAATCAATCTCCTTTAACATATCCCGGCTTATAAAAGAATCTTCATCCAGCAGGTCACTTCGTAAGGTATCAAAGGTTGTCAACAAAATCTGGACAGGACATTCCCAGATCCATTTACGGGTTTCTCGCCCCCCTCGCATTGTTAACAAAGATAAACCCGGTGCCCATTTATCTAGGTGTTCTTCCCAAACTCCTACCATACTGAGTGGACAAACAATCAGGGCTTTTCGGATTTTATTCTGTTGAAATAAAATTTTAATGGCAACCGTTGTCATAACGGTCTTGCCTGTTCCCATTTCATCGGCTAATAGAGCCTCCGGGTGAGAGATTAAAAACTCTACTCCTATCCGCTGATAGGAATAAAGTTCTCCGGGAAGGCTGAGACTGCCGGATGGGGTTAACAGAGAATAAATGAGGTCCCACGAGATATTTTTACTTCTTTGTAAAGATCGAACAGGCAACCCCTCCGTTTTAGAAGGACGAATAGGAAGCCTCGTTCCAGAAGTAGTTTCTTCTTGAAGAGAAGCCTCCCCATAAAATATTTTTCCTTGTATTCCAGGAGGTTGGAGAGGGGAGAAGTGGATAAAGGATAATGAACCATAAACCGGGAGTAAGGAGTTCCTTACCTCCAGAGTATGGCCTACTACCGAGGAGGCCTCATCTCCCCGACATTCTATAACCCGTAACTCAATGGGGGATAAAGTTACCCTCCACGGTGGGGTCAGATCGTCGGAAATGTCGGGTTTAGATAGAGAGGGATCTTGTATCCAAATTTTGTGCATGAACTTGTTTCAGCGCCGCTGCAATACGATCAAAGGGTTCAATTAAGTTGTATTGTTTAAATATCTGGTTGAGAATAATCCGCTGTTGACTTCGTTCATCGGCAAAATCCCGATGGGTTATTAAGATGAGAGACTCAAACCGACCGGACTCGGAATGAAGAATCTGGTCGTCCTGAATAATCTGTGTAGAAAATGTGGTCTTTTGAATAGAGGGGGTCAGCTTTACCGTCGCTCCAGCCTTTTCAAGAAGAATACGAATCTTCTGGGCCGTTTCTTTGGAGACATTTTTTCCAATTGTATAAGGAAGATGCCCTATAATTTGATGGGGTTGAAACTTAAGTCCCTGGATTTTAGATAAAGCCTGAATGACAGCCTCCTTACTTGGTCCTGCTGTCGTTAAGATGATATCCATCCGATCCCGTCGGTCGAGAAGCAGTCGGGTTTCGATATTTTTATGCCTTCGGCCTTCTGTCTCTTTAAGAAGGCATAGAACAGGGATCTCGATTTTAGGGCGAAGTTCCAGGAAAAATGGATTTCGAACTAAAATCAAATCCGGTTTTTCCCGGGCGGCCTGAATTAACGGCATGGCCAGTAATTCAATCAATACATACTGCTCCAAGATATGCCCGTACAATATTTTTTGAAGATCGGTTGGTTGAACAGGCTGAGTACATCGAAACTCTAGAGGTATGGTTTTATCATCTGTTACCAAAAAAGCCCCTCGAAGGGTATTACCTTTCTCAAACCTTTCACTGGCAAGGAACATGAGCCTGGTATTAGTCGACATAAACTGGAACAAACTCCACGGAATGGAAATAGACGGAATTTACAAGATCTCGGAAGGTAATCGAAAGAAAATCCTGTAAATCCTGTTCCATGAATCTCATCAATGGGATCTCAGGGTCTTAGGTGGGGTTACTTTCCTCCTTGGGAAACCGTCCCTCTGAAAAGTAGCCTAAAGCCATCCGTTGCACCTTTGTTGTTGACATGGTATTGTAATTAACAAAGGTTAATAAAATTTGCAAGTAGAAATTAATAAATGTTAATCATTATTTTCTCCTTAAAGTTTTTTTGGAACTCAAGAACTGCTTTTAGGGGAAGCGGAATGACTTTCCCTTGCCGAAATATCAGGCAACGGAAGGGTTCAGGACAGGTTCTCACAAAGCTAAAAATCCTCCATCTTTACCATGGGTTCTTCGCTTAATGCTACAGATATTCGGCCCGGGGGTTTGGTTCAACCTCTTCAGAAATATTCAGAAGAGGATCTTAAAAGAATGAAAATCCTTGAGATAACCTTTACTTCGTTTTATATTTCAGTAAATAGAAAACAAGGAAACAGGAATTGGCAGGGTTTATGCTAGGAGAAATATAGACAAGTAGGTCGAACATCTCGTTTGATAGCTTAAAATATTTCAACAGGAGTTGACCTCTAAGAGGTAAAAATTAAAACTTAGAGAGGGGAAGGATAGGGTTCGGCGGGTAATATAATCTCTGAAATGATCTCTACGTTTCAATTAGAATTACCCTCTATCCTCATGAGAAGATGCAGTTTATACGACTTCTTATACCATTGGTTTTCGTCCTGCTTCTCTGGATAAGTCCGGCAATGGCCCAACAAAAGGTTTCTGTATCCAGTGAAGTTATTCAAGATAAGTCTTTGCAGCGATCAGAACAAGGCCGATTTCTGAAATGGCTGGAGAAGGGTTATATCCCGGTGTACAGGTTTGGAGAAACTCGAATTCCCATTCTTATAGGCAGCACCACCTACCCAATCGACCTTTCGGAGATCCTTCAGAGGGTTTTACATGATTTACAGTTGGAGATTTTTATGCTCCCTATTCCGGAATTCAGAATCGTTTCACAGCCTGAAGAGGGTGCGATCTGGTTCGGCATTTATGAAGATTCCAACTATTTAAAACAGTATAAACAGACCAATACTGCTTTGGATCCTCGAGTTCTCTCCCGTTCCTATGGGGGAATTACCTTTGTTATCGATGGAAAAGGGCATGCTTTAGATTTTGATCCGGAGTATGTAGACAAGGATTTTGAACATGTCGAATGCTTAATTGCGCATCCTCAATACTACGCCGACTTTAATCGCAGCATTCATATTGCCGGACGGGATCGGCAAGAACTCCAGTTCGAATCACCCATCGATAAGGTTACGCTCACCCTGCAGGCTATGGCAAAGCACGAGTTTTACCATGCCTTAGGAACCAAACATGTCAGAGATTGTACGCCTCGAGGTCAGGGTCGCCGGAATTGTACCATCATGGCATCCAGTGCTTTGATGGTTTTTATTTACCCTGGTTTAGCAGAATTTGAGCAATTAACAAAGGTTTGGGAAGCTACTCAAAAAGAGTCCATGGAACAGTTATCCCAAGCCAGAACCGAGAAGGTATCGAGGGGAATTCCTCATTAGCCTACACGTTTGGAGTTTTTAAACCTTCCCCCAGGAAGGACTCCCTTTTGAGATACGGTGACAGAAAGGCACGGAGACGGGGAGTTTTGGGGCAAAAACGCAAGGCCTTGCGTTGGTACTCCCGCGTCTCTCAGTCCCAAAATCCCCAGGTCCTTATGTCTCCATGGCCCAGATTAGGATCGGTTATTCAGGAAATCGTACGTTTTGAATACAACATTTTTTATCAGATTTGGTATTACGCCCCGGATAAGCAAACAGATTGTTAATTTGCGGAAGCAAATAACGGCTTGCTGGCTGTGGGGCAGGGCGTTATTTTGCTCTTAACAGGTCCACATTTCAAGCCTGGCCTTAGAAGACAGTAAAAAACATGAAGGAAAGAGAAAGTGGAATTCTTCTTCACATTACTTCCCTTCCATCCCCCTATGGTATAGGAGATCTGGGGCCGGAGGCCTACAGATTTGTAAATTTTCTTACGGAAACCGATCAAAGTTTATGGCAGATTCTTCCCCTAAATCCGACCGACCCGGCCCTTGGAAACTCTCCCTACAGTAGTTATTCGGCGTTTGCCGGAAACCCGATCCTCATCAGTCCTGACCTTCTGGTAGAGGAAGGACTTCTTTTGAAATCTGAAGTAGAAGATCATCCTTCCTTTCCCAGGGAGAAGGTAGATTATGAAGCGGTTACAGAGTACAAAAGAAAAATTCTTCATTTAACTTATGAGAAGTCCAAGAGCCGGATAGGAAAAGAAGATGAATTTGAGGATTTCTGCACGGAAAACTCCTCCTGGTTAGAGGATTATGCCTTATTTGCAGCCCTCAAGGAGGAATTCAAAGGGGTTGTTTGGGGTCAATGGCCGGAAGATTTAAGGGATAGAAGAGAAGAGGCTATTAAGGAATGGAAAACCCGACTGGCGGATAGGATTCGGAGGGAAAAGTTTTTCCAGTATCTGTTTTTTAAACAATGGTATTCCCTTAAAGATTATTGTCGGAGTAAAAATATCCGGATTATAGGGGACTTACCCATTTATGTAAGTTATGACAGTGCCGATGTGTGGGCAAATCCTCAGCTATTTAAGCTTAATGAAGAAAAAAAACCGGCTTTTGTAGCCGGGGTACCTCCGGATTACTTCAGTGAAACCGGTCAGCTCTGGGGAAATCCCGTTTACAGGTGGGATGTTTTGAGGGAAACCCGTTATGCCTGGTGGATTAAGCGTATTGGGCACAACTTGAAATTTTTTGACCAGATCCGATTGGACCATTTTAGGGGATTTGTCGCCTACTGGGAAGTTCCGGCAACCGAGAAAACTGCAGTAAAAGGGCAATGGATTGAAGTATCCGTCAAGGACTTTTTCAGTACGCTATCCCGGCATTTTGTAAATCTTCCTATTATTGCTGAAGACCTGGGGGTAATCACTCCGGAGGTCATAGAAATAATGGAGCTCTTTGGATTTCCCGGTATGAAGGTCCTTGTTTTTGCCTTTGGAGAAGATCTTCCGACCAGCGTCCATGCCCCTCATAATCATGTAAAAAATTGCGTTGTGTATACAGGAACCCATGACAATAACACGGCGAGAGGCTGGTTTCAGAATGAATCCACTCCGGAAGACAGGGAAAGATTTTGTAAATACATAGGACGAGAGGTCTCAGAAGAGGAAGTTCATTGGGAATTTGTCAGGTTGGCACTTATGTCCGTTGCGAAAATTGCCATCATTCCTTTGCAAGATATTCTAGGCTTAGGAGAAGAAGCCAGAATGAACCTTCCGGCAACTTCCAGAGGGAATTGGATGTGGAGGTTTTTGCCAGAACAACTTACACCTGCCATAAAAAAGAAACTTCTGGAAATGACATGGATTTATGGAAGAGCCCAACATTGGGAGGGAATAAAGGGTAAATAGTATCCGGTAAGTAGATACTAAAAACTTCCTTATTGGTCCCATGAAGGTTATCGGTCTACTTTCAGGAACTTCTGTAGATGGAATTGACGCGGCTTTAGTAGATATTACGGGTCGTGATTTGGAGACCCAGGTAAACCTTTTATGCTTTGAAACCTATCCCTTTCCAGAGGGGGTTAAAGAGAGAATTTTAGAACTCTCCTCCCCGGAAGCAGGAAAAGTTGATCAAATCTGTCACCTTAATTTCTACCTGGGAGAATTATTTGCCCAGGCGGCTCTCAGGATCATGGAACGAGGGGGATGCAGACCGGAGGAGATTGATCTTATTGGTTCCCATGGTCAGACTATTCATCACTTGCCGGAACCCCGATATGAACCGGCATTACCTCCCCAGGCAGGTTTTTTAACCGTTAAATCCACCCTACAAATCGGAGAGCCTTCCATTATCGCAGAAAGGACCGGTTGTACGGTAGTGGCCGATTTCCGTCCCAGGGATATTGCAGCAGGGGGTGAAGGGGCTCCCCTGGCCCCTTACGCCCATTATCTTCTCTTCCGGGATAAGGTGAAGGCCCGGGCAGTAAATAACATTGGTGGGATTAGTAATGTAACCTTTATTCCGGCCCATGCAGAGCCAGATCAACTTATCGCCTTCGACACCGGGCCCGGAAACCTTATCATAGATGGACTGATAAACCAACTGACGCAGGGAAAGCTCTCCTTCGATTTAGATGGTCAGATGGCGGCTGGTGGGCAGGTGCATCCAGATCTCCTCAACTGGCTTATGGCCCATCCTTACTTAAAGAAACCCCCACCTAAAACCACGGGCAGGGAAGAATTTGGCGGAGAGTTTCTCCAAAAGCTACTGAAAAAAGCAAACGAGATGGGCATCTTTCCAAAGGATTTGCTGGCCACGGCTACCGCCTTCACAGCTGAATCCATCGCAGACAGTTACCGACGATTCCTTTTGGTTGATCGGTATCGGAACCTTAAAGGGGAAGGCTCTCTGGAGCTCATCCTCTGTGGAGGAGGTGCTAAAAACAAAACTTTGATGGCTATGCTTCAGAAAGCGTTTCATTCTGAGTCTATTTCCGTCAAGACGGTGGAAGAGTACGGATATTCCAGTGACGCTTTAGAAGCTATTCTCTTTGCTTTACTCGCCCGGGCGACTTTCCTGGGGATTCCCAGCAATGTTCCCCCGGCAACAGGGGCCAGATATCCGGTTATCCTCGGGAAGATTCTACCCGGACGAAATTGGAAATCTTTAGGATATGTATCTTGAAGACGATTCACTCTGGTATAAAGATGCCATTATTTATGAGCTTCACGTAAAGACCTTTTACGATGCCAAGGGTAACGGAATAGGAAACTTTAAAGGACTTACGGAAAAGCTGGACTATCTGGAAGATCTCGGTGTAACGGCCTTATGGCTTCTTCCTTTCTATCCTTCTCCCCTTAAAGATGATGGATACGACATTGCCGATTACTTCAATATTCACCCGGACTACGGTGATTTAAAAGAGTTCAAGGAGTTTCTAAATGAAGCCCATCGTCGGGGATTACGGGTCATCACAGAACTCGTTGTAAATCATACTTCCGATCAGCATGCCTGGTTTCAGAGAGCCAGGAAAGCCAGGCCGGGCTCTACGATAAGGAATTTCTATGTCTGGAGTGATACTCCGGAAAAGTATCCAGAAGCCCGGATCATATTTAAGGATTTTGAAACTTCCAACTGGGCCTGGGATCCTGTAGGTAAGGCCTATTACTGGCATCGTTTTTACTCTCACCAGCCCGATTTAAATTATGACAATCCCGAGGTTCAGAAAGCCATCCTAAAAGTAGTGGATTACTGGCTAAATATGGGTGTGGATGGGATGCGTTTAGACGCGATTCCTTACCTCTTTGAGCGAGAAGGGACTAACTGCGAAAACCTGCCGGAAACCTATGAATTTTTACAGCGACTTCGGGCCCATGTAGATAGCAAGTTCTCCAATCGAATGCTCCTTGCCGAGGCAAACCAGTGGCCTGAGGATGCCGTAAGTTATTTTGGAAATGGAGATAAATGCCATATGGCCTTTCATTTCCCATTGATGCCCAGGATATTTATGGCAGTTCGGATGGAGGATAGATTTCCCATTATCGATATCCTGGAACAGACTCCTCCCATTCCAGAAACCTGTCAATGGGCACTTTTTTTGAGAAACCATGATGAATTGACCCTTGAAATGGTAACCGATGAAGAACGGGATTATATGTATAGAATGTACGCCCGCGACCCCCATGCAAGAATCAATTTAGGAATTCGTCGACGGCTGGCACCTCTTCTGGAAAATGATCGACGCAAGATTGAACTCATGAATGTCCTTCTCTTTTCTCTTCCGGGAACTCCGGTTATCTACTACGGCGATGAGATTGGAATGGGGGATAATTACTACCTGGGGGATCGAAATGGGGTTAGAACACCCATGCAGTGGAGTGCAGATAAAAATGCCGGTTTTTCCAAAGCCAACCCCCAAAAGCTCTACCTTCCCATTATCATAGACCCCGAATATCACTACGAATCGGTAAACGTGGAGAATCAACAGAGAAACCAGGCCTCGTTACTCTGGTGGATGAAAAAATATATCGCCATGAGAAAGCGCTTTAAGGCTTTTGGGCGGGGAAGCATTGAGTTTCTCCTTCCAGACAACCCCAAAGTCTTTGCCTTTATCCGTCACTACCAACCTGAACCATCCCTTCAAGAGGAGAAAATCTTAGTAGTGGTCAACCTTTCCAAGTACCCTCAAATGGTGGAATTGAATCTATCCAGACTTTCCGGCTATGTTTTGGAGGAAGTTTTTAGTGGAAACAGATTTTCTCCTATTAAGGATTCTCCTTACATACTTACCCTTGGACCTTATGGTTACTATTGGTTCTCGCTACAAAAGGAGAAAGCAGTAGAAAGTATTAATGTATGGACCATTCCGGAATTGGAAGTAGCCGGGGTCTTAACCCAGGCAAACTGGGAAGTTCTGGAAGAAAGATCCATGGAAAAACTTGAAAGGGAGATATTACCGGCTTATCTCAAAGGGCGTAAATGGTTTGCCGGGATAGAAAATATCCAGGGAAATACTCGGGAAATCCAGCGACTTCAAATCTTGGAGGTCCTTCCCATAGGAAAAGATCTTAAACGGACGGAAGAGATCGAGGGTTCTTCAGGGGAACGGGGGATTCAGGATACCCGACTCCTGCTTCTGGAAGTTCAATATGTAGAAGGCCCTCCCCAAACCTATTTGTTACCCATATCCTTTGCTATGGGAGAAAAAGCTAAGGAGATACTGGAATCCTCTTTGCCGGGAATTATTGCCCGGGTCAAGGGAAGAAACCTGGAGGGTATCCTTTATGATAGTATCTATTCCGAGGGATTCCGTAAAAATCTCCTGGAAATGATCTTGAGAAAACACCGAATAAAGGGAAAGCAAGGAGAGTTTATCGTCCATACTAAAAGATCCTCTAAAACCCTGGCAGGATCAGTAGGTGAAATACCCCTCCGCGAATTTCAAGTCCTCAATGCTGAAAAGCAAAAGCCTTCTTTCCTATACGGTGACAAATTCTTCCTTAAATTGTTTAGATATCTAGAGGAAGGCACCCATCCAGATCTGGAGATAGGAAGATTTCTTACAGAAACTGTGTCCTTCCCCTACATTCCTTCTTTTATAGGCGCTATAGAATATAGAAAACCCGGGTCTCAACCCATGACCCTGGGCATCCTTCAAAGTTTTGTTCCAAATCAGGGAGATGCTTGGACTTTTACCCTTAATGCGGTTGAAAGGTATTTCGATCGGGTACTTTCCCGAAGGAGCGAAATTCAGCAAATACCCAAATTATCGGCCTCTCTTCTAAAAGTTGAAATCCCCCCTTCCCTTCAAGACCTGGTTATAGGAGCTTATTTTGAGATGGTTAAGCTTTTAGGAAAAAGAACCGCCGAATTGCACCTGGCACTCGCTTCGAATTCAAAAGACCCCAACTTCTCCCCTGAACCCTTCTCAACCCTTTATCAAAGATCCGTTTATCAATCTATGCGAAGCTCTGCAAGAAGGGTTCTCCAACTTTTACGGAAAAATTTGAATACGCTTCCTGAATCGGAACGCTCCCTACAAAATATAAGAAAGGAAGCGGAAGAGGTTTTAAATCTTGAAAAGAGTGTGATGGACCATTTCAGAACAATCCTGCAGAAAAAAATATCCACCGTAAAGATAAGAATCCATGGAAATTATCACCTGGGACATGTCCTTTATACAGGAAAAGATTTTGTAATCATTGACTTTGAAAGTGATCCGACAAAAGCCCTCAGTGAAAGAAAACTCAAACGCTCTCCACTTAGGGATGTAGCCAGCATGTTAAGATCCATCCACTATGCGGCTTATACTGTTCTCCTCAAACATACCTCTCTCAGGCCTGAAGATATTCCTGTGTTAGAACCCTGGACGGATTTTTGGTACCGGTCTATGGGAGGCGCTTTTTTAAGATCTTATTTGGAGACCACCGAAAACGCACCCTTTATTCCCAAGGATTCTGAGGAACTGGATATTTTATTAAAAACCTTCCTCTTAGATAAGGCCATACGTGAACTCCATCATGAACTTAACAACCGCCCGGATTGGGCCATTATCCCTCTACGAGGGATAAAGGAGATCGTGAGGTGATGAGGCAGTAGGTAGAGGAAGTGTGGGAGTATGGAAGTGTAGGGGTATAGGGATGTGGAGGTGTGAGAGTGGGGAAGTGAAGAAGTGGGAAAGGGTAAAAGGGTGGGGATAGCCACTTATTCTTCTATACTTCACATACTCCCACACTCCCATACCCCCACACCCCCATAGCTTCATACTTCAATTACGATTCCTGCTTGGACTGTTTAACTTCTTCGGCCAAGACTTTTAAGGCTTTGGCACGTTGCGGGTCATAGCCCCTGGCGTATTCCACGGGAAAATCCACGTAAATATCCGGTTGAACTCCCTTTCCCTCCAGGCGTTCGCCATCCACCCAGACATCTCTGACGGCAACCATCAATAAAGACCCATCGGATAGATAAAAAGGTTTGCCTGCCAGGACAGCCCCCGCAGTCGGCGTACCGATAACTTTACCCAGACGATATTTCTTGAATCCATAGGTGAGCATTTCTTTCCCACTTCGGGTACCTTCATTAACCAGAAAGACCACTGGTTTCCTCCATTGAGGATCGTACTTACGCTTATCTCCCGACCGGGAGGCAGTAGTCATAACAGGTACATTTTTATTAAAAACGTTCAGGTACTCAGGACTTGCCCCGCCCCACCCATCCCGTAAATCTACGATTAATGCTGAAGCTTTGGCGAATTCTCCGGTTATAATAGCCTCCACAAAAGCATCTTGATAGACTTCCCTGGCATAAGACCAGATATGAATGTATCCAATCTTGATCCCATCCTCCTCAAAGATTCGAATACTTTTCTTTTCGGCTTCCAGAAACATCTGGTTAGGATCTACTTCCCTGGGAATGACTGTTTTCTCTTCTGGACTCGGACGGATACAAGAGCCCGTTCTGGACTCATCGGAGGATTCGTCTTTACAAGCCGCCGTTTGAATCAGAATACGAACAGGCTGTCCTGCTTTATTACGAAACGATGCAACCGGTTCAAAGGGCTCCCCATCTACTTCCAAAATTTGATCTCCTACCTGAATCCCTGCTTCTTGGGCCGGACTTCCTTCAAGAACCCCTTTTACAAAAATACCCCGGGGGGTGGTTACCGTCAGAATACCTATGTCAGTATAACGAACCTCTTTATCCCCAAAAGCCTGGGAGTACCCGCTCACCCTCTTTCCAAAGATGGCAGCCAGTTGATAATACGCAGGTTGATCGGGTGTATATAGATGGGTATGAGAAGCTTTCAATTGCGAGATCATTTGGTTGATGATCTCATATCCCTGTGCTCTCGTTGCGGCTCTCTCTACCAGAGGACGATAAATTTCTCGCATTTTCTTCCAGTCTACGCCATTAAAGTGAGGATCGTAGAACTCCGAGTCAATCCGCTGCCAGGCTTCATCAAAAACCTGAACTAAGGGGACCTGCTGCAAATCCGTTTCTGCATAAACCGGTAACATCCAGATCGTCAAGTAGATTCCTAAACCCAGGAATCCATATCGGATCTGGCTACTTCGGAGAGCGGACCTGAGAAACTGGGAACTCGAAAAGATCAGAATAATCTGCTTGCTTTGGAAATTTTTAAATCTAAAACTATCCCTCATGCTTACCTTTCTATCCATCAAACAGACGAAATAACCATGGTTTTTCCGATCAATACTATAATTATTTTCTTTTAATGGCCAGGTTCAAAATTGAATCCAGTCCATGGGATTGTAAAGAGAATAAACTCTCTCAATAATTGGAGTCTTGACAAGTTTTAAAAGTTCCTGTTAAGGTGATTAAAAACCTTGAATCTAGATCGCCAAAGGTAACTTTTTATCCCATCGTTTTAAGTTTAAAGCATTAAAAGATGGAACTTTTTAATCTGCTTAAAATCTAACTTAGAGGCTTGGCGTAAGTTATTACTTTTTCAGCCCTCACCACATGAAGAGATTACTTGTGCTTATCTCACCTGTGAGTTTCAATAACCTAGGAAGGAGGAAAATCAAGGATGATCGTGGTAGAGAATTTAACCAAGTACTATGGAACACTTCCTGCTATTCAGGGGGTTTCTTTCCGGGTAGAAAAGGGTGAAATCTTAGGATTCTTAGGCCCTAATGGAGCAGGTAAAACAACCACCATGCGAATTTTAACGGGGTTCATGCCGGCAACCAGCGGAACGGCAACCGTTGCGGGATACGATGTTTTTAAAGACTCTCTGGAAGTCAGAAAAAGGATCGGGTATCTGCCGGAAAATGTCCCTATTTACAATGATATGGAGGTTTGGGCCTATTTGAATTTTGTAACCGAAGTCAAGGGTGTACCTAAAAAACTCCGGAAGGAAAAAATCCAGCAGGTTATTAAAAGTTGTGGACTTGAAAGTGTATCCAATCGATTGATTAAAAACCTTTCTAAAGGATATCGGCAGCGTGTAGGATTGGCCCAGGCCCTCGTCAATGATCCTGAAGTTCTTATTTTAGATGAGCCAACCATGGGATTGGATCCTAAACAGATCACCGATATCCGTCATCTTATCAAAGAACTTGCCACCGAAAAAACCATTATCCTGAGCTCCCATATTCTTCCGGAGGTCAGTATGATCTGTCAACGGGTTGTTATCATCAACCAGGGAAAGGTGGTGGCAGAAGATACTACCGAGAACCTTACTTCTCGATCTCAGACATCCCGACGTATTTTACTTCAGGTAGATGGACCGTCCGAGGCTGTTTTGAAAATCTTGAAGGAGGTCAACGGAGTTAATCGGGTTCAAAGGAAAGACCAGGTAACCGGAAATATTTTCAATTATGAAGTTGAAGCTTCTAAAGATAGAGATGTCCGTCGGGATTTGGCACATGCCATCGTTCAGAGTGGAAATGGGTTGCTGGAGTTACGACCGGTGGAAATCAGTTTGGAAGATGTCTTTGTCAAATTGGTTACCGAAGAGGAAGGATAGATCCGTTGTCCATTGTTCGTTGTTCGTTGTTTCTTTCCTGTTATCCTCCATCTCCATATAAACAGCGCACAACGGACGATAGACAATAGAACATGCGGAATATCTTCTATCTCTTTAAAAAAGAACTAAGATCTTATTTTTACTCGCCTATTGCTTATGTAGTCCTGTTTATTTTCCTAGTCATCACAGGATATTTCTTCTCGGCTATTGTCACCTTCTATAGCATGATCAGTTTTCAAGCCATGCAACAACCGGCTGCTGCAGCCAATCTCAATATCACCGAAGGTGTGGTCAACCCTCTGTTTAGTAATATGGCAGTTATTATCCTCTTGATGATGCCGATTCTTACCATGAGATTATTTTCTGAGGAGAAACGGCTGGGTACTTTTGAGCTGCTCATGACGTATCCCATTCGGGATATCGAAGTGGTACTGGGGAAATTCCTGGCCTGTGTAACGGTCTTTGCCATCATGCTGGCCTTAAGCCTGGTTTACCCAATCCTCATCGCCTGGGTAGGAAGGCCGGATATTAAGCCTTTTATATCGGCTTATTTAGGCGTTTTCTTGATGGGGTCTGCATTTATTTCCCTGGGAATATTAATTTCTACCCTGACAGAAAATCAAATTATAGCTGCAGTAGCTAGTTTTGGGGTTCTTATCATATTTTGGGTTATCGGATTCTCTGCCGAAAACACGGGTCCTACCCTGGGAAGTGTTCTTCGGCATCTCTCCATTATTGAGCACTTTCAAAACTTTGCCAAAGGCATTATCGATACCAAAGATCTTATCTATTACTTGAATTTTACCCTGTTTTTCTTGTTTTTAACCCTAAGATCCCTGGAGTCCAATAGATGGCGAGGCTAAAAGACAGAGAGGGAGAATAGGAGCCTGGGAGATGGGAGAAACTCTTCACTTCTCCATTCTCCCATGCTCCTATTCTTTCACGTCACGGCATGTTACAAAAATATTCCTCTATAATAGGTCTGGCCGGATTGATTCTGGCCTTAGGTGGTGGTGTAATTTATGTTATCCGATCCCAGTTGACCCCTGTAGCTTCGATCTTTTTAATCGTTGGACTGCTGGCCTTGCTGACCTATATTTATTTTAACTTTGAAGGAGTTAAAAGGCTTCTTGGAAAACGCACTACCCGATATGGCGCCAATGTAACCCTCATGATTTTTATCGTCTTAGGAATTATCAGCATTGTAGAGGCCATCTCGGTAAAGCATAATTATCGTTGGGATTTTACCACGGCCAAGCTAAATAGTCTGTCCGATCAGACCGTCAAGATTCTCAAATCTCTGGACCGGGATGTTCAGGCCGTTGCTTTCTATCGAAAAGGAGAAGAACGAGGGATCAACGATGTTCTGGATCGATACGCTTACCATTCTTCTCATTTTAAATATGAGATCGTAGACCCAGATCGTAATCCAGGTAAAGCAAAAGCTTATGAAATTCGAGATTATGGAACCATTGTCCTGGAAAGTGGAAATAAACGAGAGAAGATTACGGATAGTTCTGAGCAGGCCATCACCAATGCAATTCTTAAAGTAATTCGGGAGGGAAAGAAAGTTGTTTATTTCCTGACCGGACATGATGAAGGCAATTTGAATGAGTCGGGTGCCAGAGGCTATAGTCAGGTTAAAAAGGCCATCACAGACCGAAATTATGAAGTCAAAGAACTTTTGTTATTACGAGAGGAGAAAGTCCCCGATGATGCCACGCTTCTGATTATCAACGGACCTAAAAAAGATCTTTTGCCTAAGGAACTGGATAACGTAGAGGAATACCTCAAACGAGGCGGTAAACTTCTCGTTCTGATCGATCCAGAAAATGCTCCCGGGTTGGTTACTTTTTTGGCTAAATACGGATTTAAGATTGGAAATGACGTAATCGTAGATCGTTTGAGCCGGGTATTTGGAGCAGAGCCAACTGTACCTGTTGTAGTAGAATATGAACCCCATGAAATTACCAGAGACTTCCATATTGCCTGTTTCTTTCCCTGGGCTCGGTCTGTAGGGGTTGCGGAACAGCTTCCCGAGGGGATTACGGCCCAATCTCTGGCAAAAACAAGCCCGGAAAGCTGGGGAGAGACCGATATTGCCAGGCTCAAACAAGGAATGGCCAGTTTTGATAAGGATAAAGATCTTAAAGGTCCGGTTTCGGTAGCTGCCCTGGCTACGGTGGAAATCAAGGAGGAACCTAAAAAGGAAGGAGAATCTAAAACCGAAGAACAAAAAGATCAGGAATCCAAAAAAACTAAAGCTCGAATTGTAGTTTTTGGAGATTCCGATTTTATCAGTGATTCTGGATTTAATCTCCAGGGGAATGGAGATCTCTTCCTAAACACCGTAAGCTGGCTACTGGAAGAAGAGAACCTCATTGCTATCCGTCCTAAGCAGCCTCAATCTCAACCTATTCTCCTGAATGCAGTTCAAGGTCGGGTCATGTTCTGGGTGCCTGTGGTTTTGTTACCCCTTGCCGTTCTTGTAACAGGTATTGTGGTCTATGTAGAAAGAAGACGCCACAAATAATATCTACTACGTCATGTGTAATGAGATCATCCTACCGGTCCAAACCCATTGCACATGGCGTATAAGGTAGAGGTCTTTGAATGAATTTCAGAGCTACGGTCATCTTACTTCTTATTTTAGCCTTGTTAGGAGGATATTATTATTTTTACGAGGTTAAATTTGCCGCGAAACAAGCTAAAATTGAAGAAGACAAGAAAAAACTGTTCCTTTTCTCGGAGCAGGAGGTACAGGAAGTCAAATTAATCGGACCAGAGGGGACTATTGTGGTCAAGAAAAGTGATGGCGGATGGGCTCTGGAAGAACCTATCCAGGCAAAGGCCGATGACAAAGCAATAGAGTTCCTCCTCAGTCGGCTTAAAACTGCTCAAAGCGACCGGTCTGTAGATGAAGGAACTCCCAAACTCGCAGACTACGGTCTTGTAAAACCTTTTCTACAAGTTTCCTTTAAACTTAAGGACCAGCCAACCTATCAAACCCTTTACTTTGGAGATCTGACCCCCTCTGAACTCTACGTATATGCTCAGAAAAACGTAGACCCCAAAATCTATCTTGTTGATAAATTCCTTCGGGACGATCTCAATAAAAAGGTTTTCGACCTTCGGGATAAAACCATTGTTGCCTTTGAAACAGATAAAGTAAAGAAATTGGAATTTGTTGTGGATAAAAACAAAATGGTTGCAGAAGCTAGCGGTGGGAATTGGAAAGTAACGCAACCCGGGGAGTACAAAGGGGATAAGGACAAAATTACCAGTATCTTGACGAAATTAAATTTCACCAAAGTCAAGGAGTTTATAGAAGAAAATCCAGAAGACCTGAGTAAGTATGGATTGGATAACCCGCCCATACAGGTTACTTTATGGGTAGGAGATGATATGGCCCAAAAAACTCTCCTCCTGGGCAAATCTGATGAGTCCAAAAAGGGGATTTATGCTAAACGAGAAGGAAGCCATAATGTATTTTTAGTTCCCGATGACCTGACCAAAGATTTTCCCAAGACGGTCATGGATCTCCGGGATAAAACGGTACTGGCCTTTGAGAAGGGAGATATCAAAAAAGTCCAAATTCAGCGAGAAGGTATGGATTTGATAGCCGAGAAAGTTTCGGATAAAGATTGGAACCTCACACAACCCGAGCAAGTAAAGGCCGATGAATCTGCCATCTCGGATGTCTTAACAGAAGTAAGAGGGCTCAAGGTTAAAGAGTTTACCCATGATAACCCCTCAGATTTGGCAGCTTATGGTCTGAATACACCTAAAATCCAGGTAAACCTTTGGGAGAAAGATAAGGAGAATCCTAAAACCCTTTGGGTTGGAAAGGAAGAAGGATCTGGAGTGTATGTTAAAACCAATGAAAGTAATTCGGTGTACCTGGTAGATTCGGCTATTGTTAAAACCCTTACAAAGACCCCCATGGATCTTCGAGATAAGACCCTCGTTTCCTTCAATCGAGAGGATGTCGAAAAAATTACACTTAAATACCCGGATAAGACTTTCACTTTCCAAAAATCCGGTAAGGAATGGAGACTCGTTGAACCTGAAAAAGCAAAGGCTAAGGACTGGCGGGTGGGAAACCTCTTAACCGATCTTCAATTTTTAAAATTTAAAGAATTGGTCTCGACAGACCAAAAGCCTGAGAGTGATTACGGTTTCGACAAACCTGAAGTAGAAATCACGCTTTGGAAGAAAGGCGGAGAAGAGATTACCACGCTCATCCTCGGAAAGAAGACAGACAACGGCCTGATTTATACACGAACCAAATCTGGGGATACAGTTTATCGTATTGATGCCAGTTTCTTGCAGGAGTTACCCAAAAGCCTAGAAGATGTAAAAGCCTGAGGGTTCTCTATCCCTTAGGCCTTGTCTGTTGTTTTTGTCTTTTACCTTCGCGGTAGGGTTGCTTTGTTTACTTAGTCTTACTTAACCTTTAAGTGGCCCTCACCCCCGCGCTCCCCTTCTCCTGAAGCCCCACATTTCCCCATCAATGGAGGTTAGGGGGTGAGGCAGATGGTTGTGCTCCCGGCTAAGCCCTACTCTGGTAGATCTGCCCTTCCTTCTTCTCTCAATCTGGAAAGGGATGACCCATTTAACCGGTTCCCTACAGATTGTTCTTATAGAGCCTGATTGGGTCCTTTCGATACAACCAACAAAAAACCATGGACAATGAGCTAAAACAGCGCTTTTCCATCCATTTTCTCAGGTATTTCGATTCCCATGAGGGACAAGATGGTAGGAGCCACATCAACCAACCGTGCAGGTGCTTTGGAAACCTCTCCACGAGGAACATTGGGTCCGACGAAAAGTAAAGGAATTCTTTGGACGGGTTCTTGAAGCCCACCGTGTTCTCCTACCATGGCATAATTCACATGATTTTTAAGTACACCCACCACATCGGCGGCATAGGGAGCCACCATGGTACCGAGGAGTTCCTCGGTGTGTTCCTCAAACCATTGGCGTTGATCTATATCCAGTCCGGCAAAGTCTTTTCCCCCTAGACGGTATTGAAAAACGCCGTTTTCAGAAATCTTATAATAAGCCGCTATAACCCCCGGCAAGGTTAGAACTACCTTGGCCGCTTCTTTTAGCTTAGGTTCAGATCGGTCCTTCAGCCATACGCGAATGGCTGAGTCCTGGATACTGAAGTCGATATTCTGGGTCTGAATTAAAGGCTCCAGGACGGGGCTTGGGGAAAGATAGACTCCATTTTCGGCCCGTCCGTAATGCAAATTTTCACCACTCCGCCCAGGCTTCATTACGCCGTAAAAATAATCTGCAGGCTGAGCCCCATGATCGGTTGTGACGACCAAAAGGGTTTTCTCGTACTTTCCCTGGGCTTTTAACTCCCGAACAATTCTGCCAACCTGCTCATCGGCAACTCGAGCAATATTAGGCATATGAATCATGTTCATAAGAGGATCCAGAGAGATTTGGGTATCGGTAAGGGTACCAAACATATGTCCCACTTTATCGATACCCCCCAAGGTAATCAAAATGGCCCGCCAATCTTGCTCATTTCGCATTACCGATAAAGCCACATCGGTTGCCCAGATATCTCCGCCCAGGTGATTGGGATCCAACCCCGGAACGAAACGATTTCCATCCAAAGGATAAATATTCCCTTCGGTTCCATAGGTATTTCTGGAATCCAGATAGAAGCGTCCCCCGATGGGTTGTGAAATATAAGAAGGAACATTAACCCCTACAGGACCCCGCCATCCTACCAGATCCGCATAAGTGCTATCCGGATATCCCGGATAAGAATCCGATTTATACTTACCGGATAAGGTGATAATAATATCGGTACCCGGGCCACCGAAACTATAAGCAGCATAAGGTTTTACACTAACAGCTACGATTTTACCCCCCTTGTATTGATGAAGGAGATCGGGAAGGGAAGGAACTCCATAGCTTTTCAGAAGTTGAAAATATTGATCTTTCTTTAACTCCATGGTAAGGTGGTAAGCTTCCCTTTTACCCAGGGTTCCAGCTTCATCCCGCAAGATGCCATCAGCCCAACCAAGGTGTTTGGGAAGGAGTCCGGTAGTGATGACCGGATGACTGACAACGGTTAAACTGGTCATGTGTCCCACATAGGCATTCCCAAAGAAAGTTCCCTCCCGCTGGAGAGCCTTCAAGTTGGTCATATGGAACCGATCTAAATGTTCTGGTCTTAACTGATCTAGAACTATCAAAACCAGATATTCCGGCTTTGTAATCCCAGACTCCGAGATAGAAGTTTGAGCTACAAGATCAGAAAAAGAGATGAAAATGAATAAACCTAAAAAAAGAAATACCCAGATTCGGGTTTTCCATATAATTGAAGTAAAACGTTGTTTTGGCATAATTAAGCTCCCTTCCAGTCTTTTTAAGTAATGTTATCTATGGGCTATTTCACGGTAACATGTTTTCCTTAAAAAAGGGTTAAGAAAAGATGATGTTTTCGTTATGACGACTTTTTTTTAACGATTTAATCCCTTCCACGACCAATTGGATTGTATCTTATAAAGTTAATTCCATGTAACTCTCTGCCCTCACCCTCGGCTCCTCCCCCCCGACCTCCTCCCGCTTCTCCCTCCCCGTGGACAGGGAGGGAGAAGCGGGAGGAGGTCGGGGGGGAGGTAAAGGCCACTTAAAAGTTAAGCCAAAACTAAGTAAACAGTGTAGTAATATAGGCTAAATGTTTGAAGGATAGTAATCCAGGAAGAAACAATTGAATTGGCTTTAGGAAATTTGCAGAATCCATGCCCTGTAGGAGCAATTCTTTAACAAAGTCTTCCGCCTGCTGGAAGAGAAAAGGGAAAAGGTTAATAACTCAGGATACGAATATAGGAATCTATATAGAAATCATCTCTGAATGGAAAGATGTACGAGCCATCTACAGGTTGTCTAACGCCTCTTTGAGTTCTTCCGGAGTAACTGTAGCCGTTCCCATTTTGCCCACAACGAGACCGGCGGCCAGGTTAGCTAAGAGGACGGAATCCAGGAGACTGCCGCCGGCGGCCAGAGCCAGGGTTAAAGTTCCGATGACGGTATCTCCGGCGCCTGTTACGTCATAGACGGTTCGGGCCATGGTGGAGATATGGGAAACATGGGGATTTCCCTTTTCAAACAAGGACATACCTTCTTTTCCCCTGGTAATCAAAATAGCCTGGGCATCTAATTGTTCCAGAAGTTTCCTTCCGGCCAGTATAATTTCTTGTTCACTCTTGAGCTGCATATTCAGGGCCAGTCCTGCTTCATAATGGTTAGGTGTCATGAGGGTAATTCCTTTATATTCGGGGAAGTGATGGATCTTGGGATCTACCGTAATGATTTTTCCCTTCTGCCGACACAGAGGAATTAGCTCTCTGAGAAGTTTGACGGTGATCATACCTTTAGCATAATCAGACAGAACTACCGCATCGACTCCAGGAAGTTGGGCTTCTATAAATTCCAAAGCTTGCCGGGTTGTTCTTTCTGATACATCTCCCCGAACTTCCCGATCAAATCGGACAATTTGTTGACTATGGGCAATAACCCGGGTCTTTAGGGTAGTAGGTCGACCCTCTTCATGAAAAATCCCGTGAACAGGAACTCCTATCTCTTTCAGCAGGTCCTTAAGTCTTTGCCCCATGAAATCGTCCCCGGTTATCCCGCAAATTACAACTTCTCCACCTAAGGATCGAATGTTGTGGGCTACATTGGCTGCGCCACCCAGCCGGAAGCTCTCAGACTGAACCTCTACAATGGGAACAGGAGCTTCCGGAGAAATACGATGAACCTCTCCCCAGATATACTCGTCCAGCATAATATCCCCGATTACCAACAGGCGAGTTTGTTTAAATTTTTCCATCAGCGATAAAAATCTTTCAATTCCCCTCATCAGAGTTATACAACTAGAAGGCGTGTTTGTAGAATTAAGGGTTTACCATTATTTCACGTTATCTGTTTCTCCTCGTTGACGGAGAGGGCAAGGGTGGTACCTCTCAACAACAAGATTCTTCATGACCGGGATCGTGGGAATGAAAATGCTTATCTTCCATTAACGTCTCTTCGATACGAAGGCTCATACTTTCTCGATCCTCAAAGCTTCGATCCATTACGATGACCGGAACTTCTTCCCCGACTTTTATGGGGTTCTGGCCTTCTGAAATAACCGCCAGACCATGGGATAAGGCCATGGAGCGAAGGATTCCGGAACCCTGAGGTCCTGTGGTAGAAGCATAATAGCGACCGTTCCTTGTAGAGAGCCGTACACGCACGAAATGGGTTTTTCCTTTAACCGGTTTGATATTTTCTTCTGCTATCGCCCTGAGAAGGGGACGGAATATTTTTTTGTGACCACTCATTTTCAGAAGAGCGGGTCGTACAAACAACTCAAAGGTCACCATGGCCGAGACGGGATTTCCTGGAAGACCAAAAACCGGTTTTTCTTTTATGATTCCAAAAGTTAAAGGACTCCCCGGCTTCATAGCCACCTTCCAGAATTGCATATCGGCTCCCAGTTTTTTTAAAACCTGCTTGACATAATCATAATCCCCTACGGAGACTCCCGCTGAAGAAATCAAAACATCGGCCTTGAGTCCGTGTGAGAATTTCTCTTCCAGATCCTCCGGGGTATCCTTTGCAATTCCCAACTGAATAGGAATTCCTCCACACTCCAGGACTTGAGCCGCCAGGGAATAGCCATTGCTGTTGACAATCTTCCCCTTCATTAAAGGTTCATCGATATCTACCAGTTCATCTCCTGTAGATAAAATAGCAACTACGGGTCGCTGATACACGGCTACGAAAGATCGCTGGATAGAGGCCAATAATCCCACATCGGCAGGTCGAAGGAGGGTACCCCTTTCTAAAATAATGGTTCCTTGCTTTACATCCTCGCCTGCCATACGAATATCCTGATCCCGCTCCACTTCAACAAACACTTTAATATGCCGATCGTCAATGAGTTCAGTATCTTCTACTCGAACTACTGCATCCGCTCCATCTGGAATAGGTGCTCCGGTCATAATCCGAATAGCCTGTCCTGGTCCAACCGGATATCTGGCTACATATCCTGCCGGAAGGTCTTCAATCACTTCCAAAACGATGGGATGTTCCCGGGAAGCTCCTCGGGTATCTTGAGCTATAACTGCAAATCCGTCCATGGCCGTGTTATTCCAGGGAGGAATGTTGAAAGGAGCCAGGACATCTTCTGCCAAGACTCTCCCTAGAGCAGAAAATAAATTGACCTTCTCGGTACCCAGCACCTTAATCTGGTTTAAAATAATGGCTCTAGCTTCCTCAACGGAGATCATAGGCTACTCCTTTGAGTAACTATTCAGGCCCTCTTCCCTAACCTTTCTGAGGTAGGTTTTTTAGGAGCGAATGGGAGTAGGCCCCCTTTCTGACCTTTCCACGCTGGGAAGGGGGGAAAGGAACGTTGCAGTCAAAGTTATCTCCCTTGTAAAAGGGGGAAGGAATGGGGAAAGGATAGGGGCACCCATCAATTAATATTTATATTTACAAAAAACCTACCCTTAAAAGCTCCCACAACTTGGGAGAGGGTTGGGACGAGGATGAACAGTTACGATAAGAATTATTTTAGGCTCAGTTCCTGTCTTATAAATTTCTATTCATGGTCGGACCTGTGTCAAGGGGATCTAATGGAAAGAGAATCTTTTCCCACCGAAAGGAGTGTTAATCCGATCAGGATCAATCCAATTCCTGCGATACCCAACAAGGTAAGTCGTTCACCAAGGACAATGATACCCAGAGTACCGGCTGTAAGGGGTTCGGCAAGGGATAAAGTGACGGCTCTGGCTGCAGGAACGGTTATCAAACCTTGAGCAAACAAAGCATAGGCAGCTCCGGTTGCAATAAAGCCCAAATGTAAGGCTACGGCCAGACCACGGGGTTGTGTTAGCCAGTTTAAATCGGCAGTAAATAGCAAGGGGGAGAGTAAAGCGGCTCCCAAACAGAAGGTAATTGCCATCACAGCCTCCGAGGGGTGTTCTTTAAGTAATCGTTTACTGATTACTGTAAACATGGCATAGGCAACTCCGGCGCCCAACGCTAAACCTACACCCAAAGGATTAAAAATCACATGACCCCCAGGAAGAAGTAATAAACTACAACCCATAATAGTCAGCAGGGTTGCTGTGATCCATTTCGGTTCTGGGTATTCTTTGTTGATGAGGAAACTCAGAAAACCGGCGAAAATGGGAGCACTTCCAATAGCGACAATAGTCCCTACGGCCACCCCCGTCCTGGCAACCCCGTTGAAGAAGCAAAATTGATAGGCTGCCATACTACCGGCGGCCAAAAATGTGGGGACAACTGACCAGCGGTTTTGATGAGATAACTTTCCCCGTACTGCAGCCAGAATCAGTAAGGCAAAACTCCCAATGACCAAACGTACGGTACCGACTACCGCCGGTTGGGCTCCCTGGGGAGCAAAAGCTTGAGCAGTTCCGGTTGTACCCCACAAGACGGCCGCTGCAAGCACACACCACTTGCCGTTTCTTGTCTTAGAAAAGTTACCCATGCACGCCTCGGAACAGTAAAACTGTGATGGTGATGAATCTGCAATCCAGACTTAAATCAGAATAAAGTGTTGAACGAACCCGGGTCAATAAAAAAATAAATCCGGGATTATTCTCTTTCTAGCTTAGAATACAACCGGACGGTAAGGGGGGTATGCTATACGTATCAAATAAAGGGTAAAATCCCATAGAAACGAGCTGTTTGGAGCTCCCAGGGCCCTGTCCCAAGATCTTTCAGCCTCCTAGTAACGAATTGTTACAGTTCCAATACCCGGGCATAACTTGCTATGAACCTGGGTAGAATGTATAATTAGTTTATAAAACACAAGCAGAAAAAACAGCGGTTATGGAACATCAAGATTTTCTATTTATGCAGGCAGCCCTGGAGTTGGCTGAAAAAGGTCGGGGTTGCACCAGCCCAAACCCCATGGTAGGAAGTGTCGTAGTTCGAAATGGGGAAATTGTGGGAAGAGGATATCATCAGAAAGCTGGAAAACCCCATGCTGAAATCGAAGCGCTTCTAGACGCGGGGGAAAAAAGTCAAGGAGCCACGCTCTATGTGAATCTAGAACCCTGTTGCCATTACGGAAGAACTCCCCCCTGTGTCGGTCGTATTATCCAGGCAGGGATTCGAAGAGTTGTTGTGGCTATGGAAGATCCAAATCCAAAAGTAAAGGGGCGGGGAATCCAGGAACTTCGGGCAGCAGGAATCGAAGTTCAGGTGGGGATTTTAGAAAACGAAGCCCGAAAGTTAAATGAAGCTTTTATCAAATATATTACAACCGGACAACCTTTTGTTGTCTGTAAAATGGCCATGAGTCTGGATGGTAAAATTGCAACCGTGTCCGGGGAGTCCAAATATATTACCCGTCCGCAATCCCGGGAATGGGTTCATCGGTTACGGAGTGAATTGGATGCCGTAATGGTGGGGATTAATACGGTCATAAAAGATGACCCTTTGTTAACCGTTCGTTTAGAAAACCGGTCAGGACGTAACCCCCATCGGGTTATTATAGATAGCACGTTGCGTATACCTTTAGAAGCCCGGGTTTTAGATAAAGATCCTGTAGCAAAAACCTTGATTTTTACCCTGGAGTCGGCTCCTGTGGAGAAAAGGAAACATCTGGAAGCCCAAGGGGCTTTGGTTTTTTCGGTTAAAAGAAATGATCGGGGAAAAGTCCTTCTTCGATCCGTTTTGGAGCAGCTAGGTCAGATGGAAATTTCTTCTCTCCTGATCGAGGGAGGAGCCGAGATTAATGCTTCGGCATTTGAAGAAAACCTGGTCGATAAGGTCATCTGTTTTATTGCTCCCAAAATTATCGGGGGTCGGAATGCACCTACCCCGGTAGGGGGAGAAGGAATCTTAAATCTTTCAGAAGCTATTCCTTTATATCAGATACAAACCAGGATGCTGGGGGAAGATGTGATGATCGAGGGATATGTACATATTTAATAACCTAACCCCAGGTAGACGGATCTTTACCCACATTTTTACTTCAGAGATAATTATGTTTACCGGCATTATTGAAGAGATAGGTACCATTCGAGAAATTATTTCTCGAGGAAATAGTTATATATTGAAGGTTGGGGCTAAAACGGTCCTCGAAGATATGAAATTAGGGGATAGTATCTCGGTCAATGGGGTTTGTCTGACCGTCACAGAGATTACTTCGTCTACTTTCTGCGCGGATATCTCTCTGGAAACCTTGCGGGTTTCTAATTTAAAGGACCTGAGAAGTGGCGACCCGGTTAATCTGGAGAGATCTCTTAAGTTAACAGATCGGCTGGGTGGGCATCTGGTTTTAGGGCATGTAGATGGAACAGGTCAAATTTTAAGTAAACAAGTTAAGGAAAATACTATTTTTCTCACTATTTCAGCTCCTGAAGAATTACTATGTTATATAGTACCGAAGGGCTCAATAGCAGTAGATGGAATTAGTTTAACTGTTATTCAGACCTCTTCGAATGGTTTTTCGGTTGCTATTGTACCCTTTACTGCGGCCAAAACAACCTTGGGTTTTAAAAAAGTAGGGGATACGGTTAATCTGGAAACAGATATCTTAGGACGTTATGTGGAGAAACTTCTTCAAGGTCGGCCGGAATCTAAGCAGCGTTCCATAGATCTGGCTTTCCTGGTCGAACATGGGTTTTTAGACGGTGGGCCGTAAGCGGTAGGTGGTAGGCTATCAGGTAGGGAGTGGTAAATAAGTTGGAGTGATCTTCAGGATTCCTTGAGAACGCGTTCTATTCCCCTTGATCCGGAACAGGGTCGGGAAAAACAAGAGTTTTCAGAGGTAGTTTTTCTAGTCCTCTTCCCGCATTGGGAAGAGGGAACCTGGAAATTGCCCATGTCCTAACTCCTCTCTCCCCTTGTGGGAGAGAGGTCGGGGGTGAGGGCCACTTAAAAGTTAAATAAAACTGGGTAAACAAAGTACTACCCACTGTTTACTGCTCCACGAGGAATTATGCCTAAAATACTGGAAGGTAAATTATCGGCTGAGGGTTTTCGGTTTGGAATTGTTGTGAGTCGATTCAACGACTTTATTACCCAGCGTTTATTGGAGGGAGCCTTAGATGCTCTTTATCGAAATGGAGCCGATGAGCAGGATATCACCATTGCCAAAACGCCGGGGGCTTTTGAGATACCGCTTATTGCTAAAAAAATGGCTCAGAGTGGTCGCTTTGATGCGGTTATTTGTTTAGGTGCTGTCATTCGAGGGGCAACACCCCATTTTGAATATATTGCCTCGGAAGTTACAAAAGGCATCGCTATTGCATCTCTAGAGTCAGGTCTTCCTGTAATTTACGGAGTTTTGACAACCGATAACATCGAACAGGCCATAGAGAGGGCTGGAACCAAAGTGGGAAATAAGGGATGGGATGCAGCCCTTTCAGCTATTGAGATGGTTAATTTACTTAAAGAAATGGAGTTTAGTTCGAGAACTCCCTAGGATTTCTAAAACAAAAGAAGTATGGGTGTACGAAGACAGGCCCGTGAGGTTGCTCTGAAAATATTATACGGACTGGATATTTTACCTAGGGAGGTAGATAAAACCCTTACAGAATTCTGGTTCTTAACCAGGTATTCTCCTGAGATTCAGGCATTTGCGAGTCGCCTGGTCAGGGGGGTCATGGAACATAAAGAGGAGATCGATAAACTTATCATACAAAATGTTACCAACTGGACCCTGGATCGGATGGCAACTGTGGATAGAAATATACTTCGTTTTGCGATTTATGAATTGCTTTATGAAGACGAAATTCCTCCCAAAGTCACCATTAACGAGGCTCTGGATATTGCGAAAAAATATAGCACCGATAAATCCAGTGCCTTTATTAACGGTATCTTAGATAAAATTCATCATACAATGGTCAAGAAAAAATCGGAAAATATTCCATCCCCTCCAGGCCCTGGAGTCAGGGACCTATCTAAAACCTCAAAGAATCCAGATTAAGCAATCCAGGTTTCTCAGAGAAGGGGTTTCCTGAAGGATAGCCGTGAGATACATTATCGTCTCGGATATTCATAGTAATTTAGAGGCTTTACAGGCGGTCTTTAAAGAGATAGGAAAAGTCTCTCCTTCGGATAAGATTGTCTGTCTTGGAGATGTTGTGGGATATGGACCGAACCCTAATGAATGTGTGGAGTTTATTGCAGAACGGACGAACTTCACCATCATGGGAAATCATGATCATGCCCTCCTCGGCTTAACCGATCTCGAGTATTTTAATCCCTATGCAGCCTATGCGATACTCTGGACCCAAGATGTTTTATCTGATCAGAACAGGAAAATATTAGAGACTTACCAGATTTCTGTGAGGGAAAACCATAT
The DNA here is from genome assembly GCA_035559535.1 of Candidatus Limnocylindrales bacterium. NCBI lineage: Bacteria > Bacillati > Chloroflexota > Candidatus Limnocylindria > Candidatus Limnocylindrales > Candidatus Limnocylindrales bacterium. The sequence continues at coordinate 111,064 of DATMBG010000006.1, read as the reverse complement.
TCTTTTCGTTCACGCTACTCCCAAAAATCCTTTAAACTGGGATTATATTTCTACTCCCGCCGATGCAATTTATCATCTAAAAGATATGACCGAATCTATCTCTTTTATCGGTCATTCGCATATTCCCGTTTACTACGCCCTCGATGATAAGAATCGTTTAATAGAGGAAAGAAAAGATGCTTTTACCCTTCAGATCCGGAATGGCTTCCGTTACATCATAAATGTGGGGAGTGTGGGTCAACCTCGAGATCGTAATCCTTCAGCAGCCTATGCAATTTATGATCTGGATAAGAAAAGAGTGGAAGTTCGACGGGTTCCCTATGATATTCAAACCACTCAGCAGAAAATGAGAAAAGTAAATCTACCGGTATTCTTGATTGAACGGCTGAGTAGGGGTATATAAAAACCGGGAGGCAGAAACCCCAGAGGACACAGAGACTATTTTTTTATCCCTGCTCCTCCGGGTTGTTCAGTTATTTACAGAATATATCGACTCAGGTTTTGATCCTCTACAATATCTTTCAATCGGGTCCTGACATATTCTGCATCGATAACGACTGTTTTCTCTTTTAGTTCAGGAGCATTGAAGGAGATTTCGTCCAAAAGTTTCTCCATCACCGTATGCAACCTTCTGGCTCCTATGTTTTCGGTTCTCTCATTCACGATAGCCGCGACCGATGCAATTTCCTTGATAGCATCTTCGGTGAACTCCAGCCGGACTCCTTCGGTTTCCAATAAAGCGGTATATTGTTTAATCAGAGCATTTTGAGGTTCCGTTAAGATTCGGATAAAGTCATTTTCTGTCAGCGGTTCTAACTCAACCCGAATAGGGAATCGCCCTTGTAATTCCGGAATAAGATCCGAAGGTTTTGAGACATGGAAAGCCCCGGCGGCAATAAATAAAATGTGATCGGTTCTTACCATACCATATTTCGTATTAACTGTAGATCCTTCCACGATGGGTAAGATATCTCGTTGGACTCCTTCCCGGGATACATCCGGTCCCCCATAATTCTCTCGGCCTGCGATCTTATCTATTTCGTCTATAAAGACAATACCGGTTTGTTCGGTTCTCTGAATAGCAAGCCGGGTCACTTCATCCATATCTATCAATTTCTGGGCTTCCTCTTGCTCCAAGATCTTCCTGGCTTCTGATACTTTTACTTTTCGTTTTTTAGTTCGTGTCGGAAAAAGCCCGGGTGGAAGCATATCCTTGATATTAATATCCATTTCTTCGATACCAGCATTGGAAAAAATCTCCACGATGGGAAGGGTTCGATCTCGTACCTCTATTTCTACCAATCGGTCATCAAATTGTCCACTGGCAAGGAGCTTTCTAATCTTTTCCCGGGTACTGCTTCGAGAGTCCTCTGGGGAAACTGCGGAGGTTTCTTCAGAAGGTTTAGAAGACGGGAACAAAAGATCTAAGAGTCTCTCTTCGGCAAGGACTCTGGCTTTTTCCTTAACCTCCTCCTGTTTTTCTGCCTTGACCATATTGACTGCCAATTCGGTCAAGTCCCGAATCATCGACTCCACATCCCGACCTACATAACCCACTTCGGTAAATTTAGAAGCCTCTACCTTGAGGAAGGGAGACTGAGCCAGTTTAGCCAACCGCCTGGCGATCTCTGTCTTACCCACTCCGGTGGGTCCAATCATGATAATATTTTTAGGAGCCACTTCATCTCGCAATTCAGGACTTAGTTTTTGTCGTCGCCAGCGATTTCGCAAGGCAATAGCCACTGCACGTTTGGCATCGACTTGACCAACGATGTATTTATCTAACTCGGAAACAATTTGTCGAGGAGTTAGAGTATCCATCAGGCTTTCGGTTTTCTCTAAGGAATTATCCTGGTCTTTTATAATCATTCTCTGATTCAGAAATAAACCATCTCCCCACAAAGACATGAAGACATGGAGAAACACAAAGGGTTAGATTTTTCTATTTTTCTTTTTGAATCTTTGGGCCTTTGTGTCTTTGTGGGAGAGTAGTTATAAAAACTTATTTCTAATAAAGTTTAAAGTTCTTCAACGATAATTTTATCGTTGGTATAAACACAAATAGAGGAAGCGATTTTCATGGCCTCCTCAACAATTTCCCTCGCACTCAAATCGGTATGATGGACCAAAGCTTTGGCTGCCGCCAGCGCATAAGAACCCCCAGAACCTATACCGATAATGCCATCATCGGGTTCGATAATGTCTCCTGTTCCCGAGATAATCAAAGAATAATCCCGATCTGCCACAGCCAGTAGAGCTTCTAACCTTCGAAGAATTCTATCTGTTCTCCAGTCCTTAGCCAGCTCTACCGAGGCTCTGTATAAGTTACCCCGATATTCTTCTACTTTATTTTCAAATCTGGAAAAAAGGGCAAAAGCGTCTGCAGCGGCACCCGCAAAGCCCGCTATAATTTTATCATGGTACATCCGCCTGACTTTTCGAGCATTATGCTTCATAATTGTATCCCCAAAGGTAACTTGTCCATCTCCAGCCATAGCAACACGGCCTTTGTGCCGAACAGATAAAATTGTTGTAGAATGAAACATTTCTTGTCCGTTGTCCGTTGTCCGTTGTCCGTTGTTTCTTTTATTTATTAAACTGCTCATTGACCCTTCTCCGGATAGATTTCAGGTTGTCGGTTTATAGGAATCAGGGAACAGGTCATTCTAGCCTTACAAAGCAACAGACAACCAACAAAGGACTATTTACGCTTTCGGGTGCGCTTTTTCATAGACCTCCATCAGTTTATTTATACTTACATGGGTATACTTTTGAGTCGTGGACAGACTCTCATGACCCAGTAATTCTTGAATAGCACGTAAATCGGCTCCAGAGTCTAACAGATGAGTTGCAAACGTGTGACGAAGGGAATGGGGAGAAATCTGCTTAGAAAGTAAGCTCTTTCGCACGCACTTCTCTACAATACGCCGTATACTTCGGTCTGTTAGAGGATCCCCTTTATAGTCGACAAAAAGAGGTGGATTTTCATTTCTCTCAGTTCTTAACAGAGATTCCAACCGTTCTCTTTCGAGCAAATAAGCCTTCAAAGCTGCCACAGCAGGTGTTCCCAATAAAACCATCCGCTCTTTTTTTCCTTTACCTCGTACCCGGATTGTTTTTTCCTCAAAGTTAACCTGATTAATCTTCAGATTAACCAGCTCTCCAACCCTTATCCCCGTAGCATATAAAACCTCTAAGATGGCATGATCCCTTAAGCTAAGGAGATGAGGGGCTGAGAAGCCTATTCTCTTTGAAGTTTGAGAACTTGAATTTTCAGGATTTACCTGGGGATCTACAGACTGCAGCAGGGTGGATACCTCGGAAACAGATAGAAAGGAGGGTATTCTTTGGGGAAGCTTGGGACTGGTTACAAAGGAAGCCGGGTTCAGAGTCAAAATACCCTCCCGATTCAAATATTTTAAAAAGGAACGAATGGCAGCTAATTTCCTGGCTATCGAAGTCTTAGCCCGACCTTTTTCATGTAAATGGCCCAGGAAAGCCCGGATAACGGTTTTATCTATCCTTGTCCAATCTATCAAACCTTCTGGGGAGTGCTCTTTTATACCAAACCGGGTATCTTGGAGAAACTTCTCGAACTGAAGCAGGTCGGTTCGATAACTTTCAATTGTTCGTTGGGATAAATTCTTTTCTATCTGCAGATATCCCAGGAATTTATCTAAATAAGTTTCTATTTTTCCTTGAAGATTTTCAGCCATTCTTGAATTTCTAACTCAGAAAGATGAACATGAACCCGATCCAGGGTTTGTTTCTCGGGCATTTTTTTCTTTATCTTTTTTAGCTTTTGAATCCTTTCTTCTTGGAGAACTCCTTTGTTTTTTCTAGCTACACTGGGAAGTTTCTTCTGAAATGGGGACGCCGATTCATCTATACTACTCCCTTGCATTGCCGTGGCTTCTCTTTTTGGAGGACTTTCCTCAGGAAAAGATTTTACATCCTCTCCCGAAGGGAAGTCAACTTCTCCCTCATCTGAGGGAGATTGACTAAAGATTTCCAGCCACTTTTGGACCTCTTTGTTGGAAAGGCGGCGGTTTCTCTCTTCCCGGCCGCGATTTTGAGCAAAAACTCTCTCGATATCCCGCTCAAATTCTTCCGATTTAGTCACCTGGGTCCCCATGGATTTTGCATAGTTTTGAACCTCATGATCCGAAGTGACTACCAGCAATTGCTTTTTTTGTTTGTCGGCACGGATTAGTCTTACAATCTCTTCATCGGCACTAAGCCCTCCTGAAGAATACAGGATCGTAATCCTTCCGTAGGTCCGTTTTTTATCCACCCCGGGTCCCAGACAAGCCCCATCGAAGACAACAATAACATCCTTCTTTCGAAGTCTGCAATAATCGGTCAATTTTCGAAAGAGCTTTTCTCGACAGTGGGGATCTTCGATCCTTAATTTTCGAGACCGACCGATAAAGTTATATCCATCTATAATGATGGTCATTGGATATTCAGGAATTAGAAGTCAGAATACAAAAATTTCCGATAGGATCTGGATTTTCTTTCGAATACCGATTTCTAAATTTGATTCCGCTTTTACTCTAACTCCGGGTTTCTGGCCTCCGACTCCTGCTTTTGAAAATCACATCCTTTATGCTGGCATTGAATAATAGAAGTCTCACGATCTTTATCCCATTTTTCAATCAAAAAAGGAGCCTGACACTTTGGACAAGGCTCTGCAACAGGTTTATAGGCCAGGGAGTATTTGCAGTTTGGATAATTACTACAACTATAAAAAGTTCTCCCATTTCGTCCCCGCCGCTCTACCAGCGTCCCATTACACCCTTCTTCTGGACAGGAAATTCCAGTACTGAAAGGTTTTGTAAACTGACACCTGGGATAAGTAGAGCAGGCAAGAAATCTTCCAAACTTCCCTTCCCTAACAACTAAGGAATTACCGCACTTTTCACACTTTTCATCGGTAACCACTTCGGTTTGAGTTTTGACCTGACCATCTTCAGTTTGCGGGATTTTTCGGGTGTTTCGACATTTAGGAAAACCGGAACAGGCCATAAACTTCCCATAACGGCCCCACTTGATTACCATAGGCTGACCACATTTCTCGCAGATCTCTTCGGTTACTTCCTCCATCTCTTTTTTAACATCTCGCATTTCTACAAAGGCCTTCTGCAACTCTTGATTAAAGGATCGGTAAAACTCTTCCAAAGATTGAACCCAGTTAGCTCTCCCCTCTTCGATCTTATCCAACTGATCTTCCATTTCCGCAGTAAATTTTACATTAAAAAGGTGAGGGAAATTTTCCAGAAGAAGGTCCACTACCAGCATACCTAACTCGGTGGGAACAAACTTTCCCTTTTCCTTTCGCGTGTAATCCCGCTGCTGGATTGTACTCAAAATCGTTGCATAGGTACTGGGACGCCCAATCCCCTGAGCTTCCAACTCCTTGACCAGGCTGGCTTCGGAGTACCGGGGTGGAGGCTCGGTAAAATGCTGTTTGGGAACCAGCTTCAGGAGGGTCAGGACTTCACCTACTCGAAGTGGAGGTAGAATTTTATCCTGATCTGAATCCAAATCTCCTTCATCCTCATTGATTCCTTGCTGGATATCATCTTTGCCTTCCACATAAATTTTCATAAACCCCAAAAACTTTATCACAGACCCGGTTGCCCGAAAGAGATACTTACCGGCCAGGATATCTACCGTTGTTACTTCTAAGAGGGCCGATTCCATCTGACTGGCAATAAATCGGTTCCAGATTAGCTCATAGAGTTTGTACTGATCCTCCGTCAGGTAATTTTTTAAGGATGCCGGAACCCGATAAACCGAAGTGGGGCGGATAGCTTCATGGGCTTCCTGGGCCGCTTTTTGGGTTTTGTATTTATGGGGTACTTCGGGAACATAGTCCTTTCCATACTTTTCTAAAATGTATTGGCGAGCTTCTGCCTGGGCTTCCTCCGATACCCGAGTAGAGTCTGTTCGCATATAGGTAATCAGACCCACTGCACCTTCCTGACCGATTTCAAGGCCTTCATAGAGATTCTGGGCAATCATCATGGTCTTCTTCGCAGAGAATTTTAGTTTCCTTGCAGCTTCCTGTTGAAGAGTACTGGTCGTAAACGGGGGAGTTGGATTCCGCTTTCGTTCTTTTTTGTCAATTTTGTCTACCTTATAAGAAGCCCCCTCCAGATCTTCCAAGATAGATCGGGCTTGTTGTTCATTCTCTATTTTGATTTTCTCATTGCCCGATTTAAAGAGTCTGGCTTCGAAATCCGGCGGAAACTCACCTCTTAAATGAGCTGTAATGGACCAGTATTCCTCCGGGACAAAATTTTGAATTTCCCGCTCCCGTTCACAAATCAACCGCAACGCTACCGATTGAACCCGCCCTGCACTAAGCCCTTTACGAACTTTCTTCCAGAGGAGGGGACTAATTTTATATCCCACCAGGCGGTCCAAAATCCTTCGGGCCTGCTGGGCATCTACTTTATTGAGATCAATCCGACCTGGATTCTTCATGGATTCCAGAACCGTTCGCCGGGTAATCTCGTTAAACATAACCCGGTAGATGTGATCTTGCTTGTCTTTAAGCTCCTGGGCAATATGCCAGGAAATAGCCTCTCCTTCCCGGTCCGGGTCCGGAGCTAAATAAATCGCGTCTGCTTTCTTGGCAGCCTCTTTGATTTCAGATAAAATTTTTTTCTTACCCTTGATAACCACGTATTTAGGTTTAAAATTATTCTCAATATCAACCCCCAGTTCTTTCTCCGGGAGGTCTTTAACATGCCCAACAGATGCTTTAACGGTATATTGAGGACCTAAAAACTTACTGATGGTTTTTGCTTTCGCAGGAGATTCTACAATCACTAAAGATTTTGTCATAGATAAGTATTCCGAATAACGGAGTCGCCCTTGATAAGTGAACTCCGTTACATGTTCTCCTTTCGGAAAGATCTCTCATCTGAAAACAACACGCTTTGAGCGTTTATGCAAACTTTTATGGGAGGTATGATCGCGTATCGTCCCATTACAAGTGCACAATACACTCTACAACCGTTCTTGTCAACTTCCGATGATGGGAATAATACTTGATTTTTCCTAAAGATACGCGTTGGGAGGTTCGTAGAATAAAAAATACCCTTTGACGCTACCAGAAAAGAGACTTCAGCAAGCTTAACCCTTGGGGAAGAAATCAAGGGGATTAAGCCTCACAAAATCGGGTTAAGTAAGCAAACAAAGGCCAAAAACTCCCTCTAATTTTAAGGGATACAAAAAAATTTCAGAGTAAAAAGCATAAATTTCCCCTTCTCCGGATGTTTTCTATTCATAACCCCATCAAAGTAGAAAGAAGGGTCTATCTGGATAAACCGGGCATCCCGGGCGGTTAATTTTTTTAGAATTTCCTTCCTAACCAAAATCCAATGAAGACAGCTCCTATAACCGCTTTGACGGGGTAAGTTCTTACCCACTCCCGCCAATCCATCCATTGGGTTACTTCTTTTTTGAATTCACGCTCCACATGCCGAATAGTTCGAGCAACAGCTCTTCTATCCCTTTCAATGGATTCTTTGAGTTGCTGTTTAACCTCTTCAATACTTAGAGGCTCTGTCACTGGCTTTCTTATCTCTTCCATAATTATAATTCCTTTCCTATGACGTCCTTATCTTTTTGCAACTCCTTTATACTCTCATTTAATACAGGAGTTGCTTGCCGGGCCTTAGTTTTTCCTATCTCTATTAAAATATAGCCTATAATAAGGTAGACCATTCCTACTATAAGACTTGACCAAATCAAACTATGAAGGACCTTCATTAATAACGCAATCAAGGTAACCGTCAAAACCCCAAAGGCAAAAAATCCAAAAACCGCCCCGATTATCAGGAGAATGCTTCCCCTCATCAACTTGGACACATCTTCTTCAAGCTCTATCTTCAGAAGTTGAACCTCGTTTTGCATTAATCGGGAAAGATCTTGAAAAAGTTTTTGAATGAGCTGTCCTAAATCAAAACCGGATTCAGCCCTTGATATCTTATTTTCTGCCATATATTTATCTCTCCTCCCATATTTTTAAAAATAAAACTTCTAAAGAAACCCTCGAGGACTTTCTCCTAACCCTAGAGATGCTTATCGGAGACTCAGTTATTACTTTTTGCAAAGTCTATTCCTCTGCCCTATAACGAGGACAGCTTACAGAAAGGAAGACCCCCTAGAGGTAGAACAAAACCTCTGAAGGGGTAAAAAATGCTTTTTTAAGTAACCTCTGAGAAAATGTTGGATCTTCTACCTTACACCCGGCTATCAAACAATGTCAAATGTCGGAGAGATAACTATTATTCGAAATAGTAGGCTTTAACCCGATAGAAGTGGAGGGGATATAGGAGTATGGGAGTGTGGGGGTATGGGAGTGTGGAAGGATATCCTTCCATACTTTCATACCCCCACACTTTTTTAGAAGTCATTTCGTATAAACATCTTGCCGGAAAGCTGCTTGATTTTGTTTTTCATCTCTAACATCATGAGAACTCCCAACACAAATCCTGCTGGACGTTGAAGGCGATGAACAATTTCATCTACGTGCAAAGGTTCAGAACCGATGACTGCATAGACCGACTTCTCATCTTCTGTAAGATCTTCCAGGGGAGGAGTCGTTTCTCCTTTAAGACCTTTAAGAAAGGGTGAAGAAGAGATCATCCCTTTTCGCTCGGGGGAATGGGGTGGGATGGAGCGAGAAGAGTTTGAAAGCAGAGGTTGGATTTGGGTTCCAGCCCCTATACGGGATAGAGAAAGCTCTTCCAGAATATCTTCTGCAGTTTCTACTAATTTAGCACCTTGCTTGATCAAACGGTGGGTCCCTCGACTGGTGTAGGAAGAAACGTTCCCGGGAATAGCCAGGACTTCACGCCCTTGCTCGAGGGCCTGGTCGGCTGTGATCAAAGCTCCACTTTGATCACCGGCTTCTACTACCACAACACCCAGGCTCAGCCCACTAATAATTCGATTTCGAACCGGGAAATTCTTTCGATCCGGCGGAGTTCCTAAAGGAAACTCAGAAATTACCGCTCCCTTTTCCACAATCGCTTCGTATAACCTTCGATTTTCCCGTGGATAAATGCAATCAACTCCATTTCCAAGAACTGCAATAGTTCTTCCCCCTCCCTTTAAGGCCCCCCGATGGGCAAAACTATCGATTCCCCTGGCCAATCCACTTACAATGGTGACACCCCTGGAAACCAAATCTAAACAGATCTTTTCGGCGGTTAATCGCCCATATGAAGAAGATTTCCTCGAACCAACTACGGCAACGGCCAACTGGTCCCTTTCTGAGAAAGTTCCTTTCACATATAGAACAGGAGGCGGATCGAAAATATTTCTTAAGAGCTCCGGGTAGTTTGAGTCGCTAAGGGTTACAATCTGAACCCGATGTTTCTCTAAAAGTTGAAGCTGTTTTCTGAGGATATCTGTTTTGAAGAACGTTTTAATATGATGGGCCGTTTTAGCCCCAACGCCGTCTACCTGTTGAAGGGCCTCTGGAGAAGCCTCAAAAACATTACGTGGGGAGCCGAAGGCTTCTATTAATCGTTTGAAGAGGATAGCTCCTACCCCTTGTACGAGACTTAAGGCCAACCAATAAATTCTATTATCTTCCATGCCCATTTTCTCCAAATTCACTATAATAGACGCTTTATCTTTCCAGGGGATTAACCCAATGTCAATACATTTTTATGGCTATCTAAGATTTAGAACGTACCTTACCCCATAGAATAGATTTTACTTTATAAAATCCCCAGAAGAAAAAGGAGGCTCCTCACTCTATGAACGAAAACAAAGAGCCCGCTAAAACTGTATTCGTAACCGGAGGGAGTGGATTCCTCGGATGGAATCTGGTAAAGGCTTTAAAAGATCACTACCGGGTTTTCGCCGGTTATTACCATCACCCTTTCCAAATGGAAAGGGTTAAAACTTTAAAGTTAAATATCTCAGATAAAGGTGAGGTCCGGGAGGTCCTGAAAAAAGTCCAACCTGATCTGATTTTCCATACGGCAGCCCTTGCTAGGGTAGAGGTATGTGAAAAAGATAAGGAATCGGCCTATCGAATCAATGTAGAGGGAACTCGAAATCTAATCCTCGAATCTCCCAAAAATAGCCGCTTTATTTATGTTTCCACAGACCTGGTTTTTAATGGAAAACGGAGTTTCTATAAAGAAACCGACCTTCCGGATCCTTTAAATTTTTACGGGGAAACCAAGCTACTTGGAGAAGTGGTAACAGCCGAAAATGCTCCGGACTATCTTATCATACGGATATCTTTAATGTACGGTTTTGGCAATAGTTTTAGCGAAAGTTTTCTGGACTGGTTACGAAAAACCTGGACCCAGGGAGGTAAAACGAAGTTATTTACCGATCAATATAGGACTCCCCTGTTGGTTTCTGAAGCTGTTGAGGCTTTAAAGGAGGTGGCTACCATTTCTACAAAACGGGAGATATTTCATCTGGGTGGAAGGGAGCGGATTACACGATACGAATTCGGAAAGAAATTTGCCGAACTCTATGGATACCCTATCCACCTTATAGAACCGGCTTCCATGGCCAGTGTCTTAACGGTCAATATGCCTGCCGACTGCTCTTTTTCCATTAATAAAATCCAGAACCTTTTAAGCTTTACCCTATCGGATGTAGAGGAAGGTCTTAAAAAATTATACCAGGAGGACCAGGGAGAATCCTTCGCTCCTAAAAATTCTGATTAAAGGGATATAATTTCTTATAGACTTAAAAGTTATTTTCATATATCGCTTCAGCAGATCTGGATAACCGGGGATTTATCAGAGATCCTTCATTATGGGTATGGGCCTTATACCATTTTTACGTTGAAACATCGCATGATGACTCCTCGGTTTAGGGGAGATCCTGGGGGGATCACTCCATGGGTCATAGGATATTTCTATCCAGATTGAGTATTAAACGGATAAGACAAGTTTTTCACCTGTCCCAGTCTTTCTTTATTGAAAGAGCCTTAACTTTTTAATCTAAAACTTGATAGGGATTAAGAAATTATTGAAGAGTACTTGACGTTTTTAAGATTTGTTTCATAATTTAAAAAGTGAGCTGCTAAGAAGGTCCTTTTTAGAGAATAGGGTTATCTTTCCGGGCAACTAGGAGTGCCCTTCAAAACTTACTATTTAATCTCAGACAATAGTAAGTTTTGTAAACAAAAAGGCATGAAGAAAGTTTTAGCTCTTTTAATAGCCGTTATTTTTGTAATCGGTAGTGCCATTCCTGCCTTATCGGCTGAGCCGGAAAAGAAACATGGGGAACACAGCATGAGCGGTACGATCACCAAGATTGATCACAATACCGGTATGGTGAGCGTAAAGACCGGGGCGGGCACCTTAGACGTACATTTTCCTCCCGCTGAGATTAAAGACCTTAAGGAAGGTGATACCATTACGGTAAATTTATCTTTCTCTAAAGGAGGTATGGAGAAAAAAGAGGAAAAGAAACAGCAATAACCTCCTGTTCAATGGCCGTGGGGGTAGCCTGTGGCTACCCCCAGGTTCTATACCAATTTGGAAACTCCCTCTGCTACACGAGGATACCGGGTTATCATCAGGGCATCATGACCGGGAAAGATGAGGTCCGGAGCCGAGACAACCCCCTTGATTCGTCGGTAACTCTCCAGCCAGGTTATCATATCGGTAATAATACTGGAGGGTATTTCCTCTTCGAAGTTCCGAAATAGATGGCCACAATCCGAGCTAATGGCAGCAATTCCCCGGGCCGTGTTTACCAGGGTTACCATAAGACCTGGCGTATGTCCTGGAGCTAACATCACAGAAATACCCGGAGCGATAGGAGCGGCACCCTCCACTAACTTCACCCGTCCAGCTTCCTTAAGCTTAACCAGTTGTTCCAAGCCTTCTTGATAAGTAACCTTTGTGAAAGGTTTATATTTACTTAAAGGATTCTCGGTAAAAAATTCAAATTCTCGCCTTTGGATATAAAAAGTAGCTTTAGGAAAAAAGTTACATCCTCCAGCATGATCCCAGTGAAGATGGCTGATGATCACTGTGGAAATTTCTTTGGCATCTACTCCGATTTTAGCCAGTTGATCTACAGGACTGGTGAGGTTACGAACGGCCTGACTTTGGGGAATTTTTGAAGTAAATCCCGTATCTACCAGGACTATCCCATCAGATCCTTTAATGCACCAAACATAATAAAACGTAGTGATGGGAACGCCAAAATCGGTGAGATAAACAACGAAGGAAGTATCCCGTGTAATCTCCCCAAGTTTTAGAGCATAAATTTCACAAATCCTATCCGTTGAAGGAGGTAAGATATCAAATATGTTGGTTGTCATGGAGCACCTCTAGGTGAAGAGTTTGGAGTCAGGATCCAAAAAGTTTACTGCTATTAAAGCATATAAAAACCCTCCCCCTTGTCAAGGAGAAAAACCTATCTTTCGCCTTCCAAAATAAAAATTTTTAATTATATTTGACTCTTTTTGAATCCAGGTCTTTCAAAAAGACTCTCAACCCGGATCCTGCTGATTAAAACCACTTTTTCTTTGACAAACGTCGCATAAAAGTATATGCCTGGTTATCGAAGGACAGGCTTAAGGTTACTAAGGTCTCAAGGAGGCGACGCTTTTTTCCCGGCAAAGTCGGGGCTTTGCGTCGATTTTAATATGAAACCAATCATGACAATATCCCGGTATATTTTAGAGCAACAAAGGGAAATTCCAGGTGCTACAGGAGAATTCTCAGACCTTTTATCGACGATTACCCTGGCAGCCAAAGTTATCACCCGAGAAGTCAGGAGAGCCGGTCTAACCAATATATTAGGATTCACAGGGACGGAGAACGTTCAAGGGGAGAAGGTCACCAAACTGGATGAATTTGCCCATAACGTACTCTTAGAAATTTTAGGGCGTTCTGGCCATGTATGTGCTCTGGCCTCAGAGGAGGAAGCCGATTTGATCCCAATTCCAGATGGATACCCCCTGGGAAAATATATTGTTCTTTTGGATCCTTTGGATGGTTCTTCTAATATCGATGCCAATGTCAGTGTCGGAACCATTTTCTCTATTCATCGGAGAATTACCAAGGAAGGAAGGGGGACCTTAGAAGATGTCCTCCAGCCAGGATATAAGCAAGTAGGAGCCGGGTATATTCTTTATGGGTCCAGTACCATGATGGTTTATAGCACGGGTCATGGGGTGCACGGATTTACTCTGGATCCGACCGTTGGAGAGTTTCTTCTCTCCCATAAAAACATCCGAATACCTGAGAAGGGAAAAATTTATAGTATTAATGAAGGGAATTCTAACCGTTGGGGAAAAGGGGTTCAGAATTATATCAACTATTTAAAAGAAGAAGATAAGAAAACGGATCGTCCCTATTCCTCCCGTTATATTGGATCGTTAGTTGCAGATTTTCATCGTAATCTTCTCTATGGGGGTATTTTCCTATATCCTGCGGATAGTAAAAACCCAAAGGGGAAACTGAGACTTCTTTATGAGGCGGCTCCTATGGCCTACCTTATAGAGCAAGCGGGGGGATTGGCCAGTACAGGATACGAAAGAATTCTAGATATTCAGCCTACAGAACTTCATCAAAGAGTTCCTCTTATCATCGGGAGTCGAGAGGATGTTTTAATGGCTGAGAAATTTATTCGAGAATGGCAGTAATTTAAATTAACTTTCGATGTTCTAGACAAATATTCTCTTGACAAAGTAGAACCTAATTCCTAGTATTATTTCGTATCCTAAGTGTAAGGTTCTTCTAGGCTTTTCGGCAAAGACGTTTCTTACCGAAGCTAAAATTTATCGAATTCAAAGCCCCGAAGTGATTTCTTATATCTATCCTTCCACGGTTTTGGTAGAGATTGAGGTAAGCCCTATGGGAGTTGAGGCTTGTGCTTCAGATACAAAACGAGAACCGTGGAAAGGATAGAAAAATGCGGATGTTAAATTGGCTTCCAGAAGATGTATCCACGTACGGGAAGGAAGTGGATTCCCTTTTCTATCTTATCTACTATATTACGGGAATTGTTTTCCTGCTGGTCACGGTAGCCATGATTGTGTTTCTTATTAAGTACCGCTATCAAGAGGGACGTCGGGCGATTTATACCCATGGAAGTACCACCCTCGAGATTATCTGGACCGCTATTCCGGCAATCATTTTGATTTTGCTGGCATTCAAGAGCCAAGCAGCCTGGAGTCACATCAAAATGAACATACCGCCTGGAGAGGTACAGATTCGGGTTCTTGCCAAGCAGTTCAACTGGGATATTACTTACCCGGGACCTGACGGGAAGTTTGGAACAGAAGATGATCTTCCACGTCCCGGAGATCCGGCGATACTGGATGAAATCCATGTTCCGGTTAATAAAGTAGTTCGAGTTGAGTTGGTAGGAAAGGATGTTATCCATAGCTTCTTCCTTCCCCACCTGCGTTTAAAACAAGATGTTTTACCTGGACGGACCATTTTGGCCTGGTTTCAGGCGACTAAACCGGGTAGATATCCACTTCCTTGTGCAGAACTTTGTGGAATTGGACATTCCGGAATGCTCGGTTCTTTAATCGTCCATACGCCTGAGGAGTATGCTGCGTGGGTCAAGGAAAAATGGCCCTCGACTGAAAAAGCGCAATAACCTGCTCAGGAAAGGTGTAGGACCTGTGCCAAAGAAAACAGAACCAACTTTAACCAAGAATCTAAACCATCTTTGCCTCTCTGGTTGTTTTTGCAGTGGACGGGATGGTTAAGCGGTGCTTGGGTTGATGAACCAGAGATAAGGGGTTGTAAGGGGAAACGCCGTTTCAGAGGATTTTGCTGAGTATGAAGTGACGTTTCGCTTTACAACCCTCTAACTAAAAACAAACGATGAGTGAATCCAGAGCAGCCAAAGGTACGCATGAAGTGCATGAAGCCCATGCTCATCCTGGCTTTGTGCGCACATACATCTTTTCAACCGACCATAAGATGATAGGTCGGCAGTTCCTCTTTATGGGTTTGTTCATGTTAATCATCGGGGGATTAATGGCCATGTTAATCCGATGGGAACTGGCCTTTCCTGAAAAACCACTACCGATCATCGGCGCTTCAAAAGAATTTATCGATACCGGGGAGCCCAAAACAAGCATGGATCAAACCTGGGCCGAATGGTTATCGAAACCCGAAAGCGAACAAAACTGGTTAACCAAAAACATGCCCATGGGTGCCATCACCGCACCGCTCTATAATTCCCTCTTTACCATGCATGCCACATTGATGATCTTCTTCGTGGTCATGCCTATTATGGTCGGTGGTTTTGGAAACTTTCTTATTCCCCTTACCATTGGGGCCCGGGATATGGCCTTCCCGACTCTTAATATGCTTTCCTTCTGGGTTGGCCTTCTATCCGGTATTATCATGTTAGCAAGTCTTTTTGTCCCAGGCGGGCCTGCAGCAGCAGGTTGGACCTCCTATGCACCACTTACGGCTAAAGTGGAATATACAGGTGTAAATTGGGGACAGAATCTATGGTGTATCAGCCTTATTGTCATGGGTATCTCTTCGCTTATGGGATCCATTAATTATATTACCACCATCATCAACATGCGGGCCCCTGGGATGACCTTTTTCCGAATGCCGCTGATAACCTGGTCCCTTTTCATTACAGCCATTCTCCTTCTGCTGGCCCTTCCGGTGTTAACTTCAGCCCTGGCTATGCTACTGTTTGATCGTATGCTTGGAACCCATTTCTTCCTTCCAGAAGGAGGTGGGGAGCCTATCCTCTGGCAACACCTCTTCTGGTTCTTCGGTCACCCCGAAGTTTACATTCTAGTTCTTCCCGCCATGGGGGTTACTTCGGAAGTTCTGTCTGTTTTTTCCCGTAAACCAATCTTCGGCTATCGGGGGATGGTATTTGCCATGACGGCCATTGCTTTCCTCTCCTGGGTCGTCTGGGGTCATCATATGTTTGTCAGCGGCATGAATCCCCTCATTGGGGCTACTTTCATGATGACCACCATGGTCATTGCCGTTCCTTCGGCCATCAAAACCTTTAACTGGTTAGGTACCCTGTGGGGAGGATCTATTCGATTTACAACCCCTATGCTTTTTGGCCTTGCCTTCGTGTCCAATTTCGTTATCGGTGGATTAAGCGGGATCTTTATGGCTTCAACACCGGTAGATATCTTCATCCATGATACCTATTATATTGTCGCTCATTTCCACTACGTGGTTGCCGGAATTATCTTTGCTATTTTCGCCGCTATTACTTACTGGTTCCCCAAAATGTTCGGTCGTATGATGAACGAAACCCTGGGAAAAATCCATGCAATTCTCACCTTCATCTTCTTCAATGCAACCTTCTTCCCCATGCATATTCTGGGTGTGGGTGGACATATGCGCCGGATCTTCAACCCCATGCAGTATGAATTCTTACATCCCCTCCAACCTATTAATGTGTTTATCAGCATAAGTGCTTTCTGCCTGGGGGCCGTTCAGCTTATTTTCCTGTTTAATTTCATCTGGAGTTTGTTCGCCGGAAAACGGGCGGATCGAAATCCCTGGCATGCCAATACTTTGGAGTGGACAACCCCTTCACCCCCTCCCCATGGTAATTTCGATAAAATTCCCACAGTCTATAGGGGCCCCTATGAGTATAGCTCCCCTGAAGTAGCCGAAGACTGGCTGCCTCAAGATCGGCGATTGGAAACAACCACAGCCAAAGGGGCGCATTAAAATTCTGTACCAACGACTTCCGTTACCGTCTACTCTCTCTAAAAAATCACTCAAGTCGTTGGTACAAACCACAAACTCCCATGAATCTGATTTTAAGGGCGGTAGCAAGGGTTTTAGTTGTTGGAAACAACTAAAACCCTTGCTACTTCTTCTTGATTAAGCAAACAGGCAAAGTGAATAACATCTGGCTTCATCGATTTGCGGTTTTAACGGCAGGAGCCACTTTTATATTGATCTTTATAGGAGGTCTGGTTACCAGTACGGGTTCGGGTCTGGCCGTTCCAGATTGGCCTCTCTCCTTTGGACAGTTCTTTCCTCCCATGGAAGGTGGCGTGTTATTTGAACACGGCCATCGTATGGCTGCTACGCTGGTTGGATTTCTTATGACGCTATTAGCTATCTGGATTTACTGGCAAGAATCCAGAAGATGGGTTCGACGGCTTGGACTTATAGCCCTACTGGCCATTATCCTGCAAGGCCTTCTCGGCGGCATTACGGTTCTCCTCAAGCTACCCACTTCGGTCTCCGTAGCCCATGCCTGTCTCGCACAAGCCTTTTTCTGTTTAACCATAGCCCTGGCCGTTTTCACGAACCCAAACTGGGGAAAAGATAGTAAGGGAGGAGGGAAGTATGGGAGTACCGGAGAAAGAAAGTATGGGCGTGTGGGAGCATGGGAGTATGAAGGTGCAGAGGTGAAGACTCATCCACACCCCCACATCTCTGCTCTCTCCCTAACCCGGTTAGGTGCTTTGACAACAGCCGTTATTTATGTCCAACTCATTTTAGGTGCTATTATGCGCCATATGGGTGCCGGCCTTGCAATCCCGGATTTTCCGCTGGCCTTTGGTCGGCTCGTACCACCTTTGGAATCTTCGGCGGTTCTGATTCACTATCTACATCGGTTGGGGGCTCTGCTGGTTACGCTCTGTATTAGCTGGACCGTGATCCATATTATTCGACAGCATCGCCAAGAATCTTTCTTACTTCGTCCAGGATTACTGTTGATAGGGCTTTTGATTCTACAAATCGCGCTGGGAGCCTTTACAATCTGGACATTTAAGGCGGTGCTTCCTACAACCCTGCATGTGACGGTAGGTGCAGCCATTCTGGCAACCAGCCTAATTTTAACACTTCGATCTTATCAGGTATCCAAGGAGCTAGAACCTGGAGCAGATCGGGGACTTACTTCTGGGGAGGTACTGGCCTGATGTTACAAATGGAAATAAGGGATGTGGAACTGATCCGTAAGTGGAGGCGAGCGGTAGATTTCCTGGAACTTACGAAACCTCGGGTGGTCTTGATGATTTTAATAACTACGTGTATAGGTTTTTATATAGGATCTAAAGAAACTGTGGATGGAATCGCTTTACTTTATACACTGATGGGGACTACCCTTGCAGCCGGAGGTACCCTTGCCTTGAATCAGTATATGGAGCGTGAGGCCGATGCCTGTATGAAGCGTACACGCTTTAGACCACTACCAGATGGCCGAATTCAACCGGTTGAGGCCTTAGCTTTTGGAGTGGCAATCACGCTGGGCGGGCTTCTTTACCTGGCTCTTCTCACAAATCTGTTAAGTGCCCTGATTACCGGGATCATCGTAATCAGCTATCTTTTTCTTTATACCCCCTTGAAAAAGAAAACTTCACTTTGTAGTATCGTAGGGGCAGTTCCCGGGGCCTTACCACCTGTGGTAGGATGGACTGCCGCCCGAGGTGAGTTGGGCGTAGGAGCCTGGATCCTGTTTGCTATTCTGTTTCTATGGCAGATTCCCCACTCCCTGGCAATTGCCTGGCTGTATCGTGAAGACTATACCCGAGCAGGGATGAAGCTACTCCCTGTGATTAGCCCGGACGGTAAGAGTACAGGTTATCAGATTATAAACCATTGCCTGGCTCTGTTAACGGTAAGTCTTTTGCCGACTCTCATTGGACTTGCCGGATCACTTTATTTTTTCTCGGCCCTTGTGCTGGGGATTCTATTCCTGGGTTATGGCTTGGATCTCGCGGTTTCTCGCTCCTTAGAAGCCGCGCGACGCCTGTTGCTTGCTTCTGTTGTATATCTTCCCTTACAACTCGGAATCTGGGCCTTGGATAAAAAATGGTTTTAACAAACGAGGAACGTAGAACCGCAGATAAAAATCGTCGAGTAGCCGCTATATTGATGGCAATTATAGTTCTACTTGTTATCATTGCCATCGTTGTTGCGATTTTGAAGTAAAGTCGGTTACTATGTTTTTACATTTTTGTAAATTGTCGATTTTGTTTATCCATGAAGGACCCCTTTTGAGACACGGGGACATTTCCCCGCGTCCCCATATCTCCATGTCCCTCTGTCTCCGCGTCTCAAAAGGAGCCCTTCGTAGATGAACATTTCAAAGCTGTTAGAAAATGCCTAAAGAAACTTTAGACTCTGTAATAGATCCCCTTGAGATTGAAAGTATTGGAGAGGGTCCACCTCCGCCCATCCCTGAACCTCCTTTTGGTCCAGACGATGACGATGATGGGGATTTTATGGATTCTCAGATGAACAATGCCTATGTGGGTATGGTCCTATTTATAGGGGCCGAGGTCATGTTGTTTGCCGGACTCATCGGAGCTTTTCTTCTCTTCCGCTTCGGAAGTGCGGTCTGGCCACCACCTTTTCAACCTCGCTTACCAGTTTTTGTAACCGGAATTAATACGGCCATTTTACTTTTGAGTGGCTATACCATGCATCAGGCCCTTCAGGCTATTCAAAACAGAAATTATCAACAACTGGCCAATAAACTTTTGGTTACGGCCTGCCTTGGATTGACCTTTTTGGTCATTCAGGGATACGAATGGATCCGACTCATCCGGTTTGGTCTTACACCTTCATCGGGCGTATATGGATCTACTTTTTATGTGTTGATTGGTACACACGGTACCCATGTCCTGGGAGCTGTAATTTGGTTGTTGATCTTGCTTTTCAGAGTAAGAAGGAGAAACAACCCCTTGGATCGCCTTTATTTTATGACCCGGCATTACATCGGTGTGAAGATCTGCGGAATGTATTGGTATTTTGTAGTTGCTCTCTGGCCGGTTCTTTACACACTGGTGTATTTAAGCTGATTAAGAATACGAAACGTGAAACGTAATCCATAAAAACGCAGAAGATAAAATATTAACCGAACACGCTTTACGTTTTACGTTTCGCGTTTTAGGTAGGTAATATGCTTTACTCTTTCATCAACCGCTATGTATTACCCGTTTTAGGAACTATGATGACGATGCTCACTCCCATGATTGCCCAGGCCTGTGCAGTCTGTATGGATGCATCCGATGATCCTATAAGCCAGGGCCTTCGGTGGAGTCTTCGATTCATGATGGCAATGCCCTTCACGGTTGCTGGAGCCATTGCAGGGATATTGCTTTACTCCAGACGTCGGCGTGTACGGACCCGATTCAATAAGAACGTCCGTGTAACGCCCGGCCTGGACATAAAAGGAGAATAGAAATTGAACGAAGCTACCCTTACACATGCACATGTAGGTGTCGAACCAGCAGAATCGCCCCTTACACCCGAAAGTTGGGGTAAACTGGGAATGTGGATATTCCTTGCCGGAGATGCCATGTCTTTTGGAACCCTACTGGCCGGTTATGGGGCTATACGAGCGGGAAGTGCCGATTGGCCTGTTCCATCCCATGTACTGGGAATTCAGTTAACAGCCTTTATGACCTTCCTGCTGATCTGTAGTAGTGTAACCATGGTAAAAGCCCTGTCTGCAAGCAAAAGGGGTGACCGAAAAGCATTTGTTAAATTTATCTTGATGACCATCGCCGGGGGAACCCTTTTCCTGGGAATGCAGGCCTATGAATGGACCCACTTGATCCATGGAAAACACGTAACTTTCACCAGTAATCCCTATGGAGCCTGGCTTTTTGGTACCACTTTCTTCGCCATTACAGGATTCCATGGCGCTCACGTTACAGGAGGAGTTCTGTATCTTTCCGTGGTCTTACTTCTAGGACTCATTGCCGGAAAATTCTCACAAAAGAATTTCCCCAATATTGTCGAAATAGCTGCTTTGTACTGGCACTTTGTAGATCTTGTCTGGATTTTGGTATTTACATTTGTTTATCTGATCTAAGGAAAGGGGAGAAAAAGATGGAAAACGTCCATAAAGAACCTAACTACATGGCTGTGTTTTATTGGCTGGGAGCCCTAACCATTGCCGAACTTGTTGTAATTTACTTACCCATTAGCAAATTAGTTATAGGCGCCCTTCTTATCCTGCTAGCCCTGAGCAAAGCTTCGCTGGTTGCCTTATACTATATGCATCTTAAATTTGAAAAACGTACCCTGGGAATCATTGCCCTTACACCTCTAATTATCTGTTCCTTGCTGGTATTCTCTCTTCTTCCAGACCTGACCGCTGTTCATCATAGATCACGGGCCACAGCATCACAGGTAGTACCCGCTGAACATAAGTAATCCCGAAAGGTTATAAGGGCGATCTCTACGATCGCCCTTCCGGGCCGGTAATAAAGTGAATCTGTTCCTCCGAGACCTTAGGAAAGCTTGGGTCCTTATACCGACCGGAACCGGAAAAAGTGTCTTTCTCAGATTATCTTTTAAAAATCGTGATTTCAATCTCCGACTTACCAACCGTTAACGCCATTTTAAATGGAATCAGTGCCCTCTTTTTGATGGCCGGATTTCTCTTTATCAAACAAAAAAAGGTGACCGCTCATAAGACCTGCATGCTGCTAGCCTTTATGACATCGATTCTGTTCCTTATTTCTTACCTGACCTATCATTATCAGGTAGGTTCGGTACGTTTTACCAGACAGGGCTGGATTCGACCGGTCTATTTTACAATCCTTATTTCCCACACCCTCCTTGCTGCCGGGATTGTTCCTCTGGCTTTGATAACCCTTTATCGAGCATGGAAAGAACAGTTTGTCAAGCATAGGAAGATTGCCCGGTGGACCCTTCCTATTTGGCTCTATGTCTCGGTAACTGGAGTGGTAGTATATTGGATGCTATATAAACTTTAAGCCGGTGGAGCTAATGGGACTGTAAAGCGGTGTAATAAGGAAGTTCCCAAACCCCCTTAAGCCTTTGAGTTGGTCTTTTTCCCGATTAGCATGTTTAAAGCTTATTGAGGTAAACAAAATTCGAACCGATTGAAGGGTTTTACTTACACAAAACCGTATTGTGGAAATCAAGATTGCCAAGGAATAAAAGTGGGGAAGTAAGAAAAAGCGAAGGGGCACGTTACAACGTGCCCCTACAAGTTCTCCCGTTATCCGGGTTAATTCCGGGTTTAAGGTATATCGTATTAAATACCCCTATGGGTTATACATTCCCGTTTGTTGGAATGCATGGGCAGCTCGAAGAACCACATCATCTTCAAAGTGACGCCCGATAAGCATCATCCCTATAGGAAGTCCATTGGATTTAGCACAAGGTACATTCATCGCAGGGTGGCCGGTAACATCAAAGGGACAGGTATTTTGGATCATTCCCAGGGCTGTTTTAAAATACTCCTCGCATGTGGGATTCTCGATGAGAGGCATGGCCTTCATGGGAAGGGTTGGCATAACCAGCAAATCAACCTTTTTTAAGGCATCGTCATAGGCAGCCCTCAACACTCTACCCAGGTTTTGGGCTTTACCATAATAACGACCAAAATACTTGTTGGCCATGTACTGTCCCATTAAGATTACCATCTTGGTGGTATCAGAAAATTGATCGGCCAATGCCCGCCGACCCCTTCCATAGTAATCTACCAGAGAAGTTGTATAGTAGCCTTTCCAATTGAGTCCCATACCATCGGTACGAATCATCTGGAGGGTAGCCCCTTCGATGGCAATGGGGTTCCAAATATGGATACCGTCTCGGTGCAGGGGGATAGAGATTTCTTCAACATGGGCTCCAAGCTTACTCAACGAAAAAGCCGCTTCCTTCACCGCCCGGTCTACGTCTTCTTCCGAAGCACCCGGCCATCCAAAGCCTTCCTGAACAATCCCAATTCTGAGATCTTTGACATTGCCGGTCAAGGCCTGGGTATAAGGCTTGGTCTCGATTTTCCCTCTCTGACGTGGATCCAGAGGATCTTCTCCAGCAATAACTTCCAATAAAAGGGCTACATTTTCCACGGTCATTGCAATGGGACCTGTATGATCCAGGGTCTGCTCGATGGGAAAAATACCGGTATAAGGAACCAGCCCGTAGGTTGGCTTTAAACCGTAGGTTCCGCACCAACAACTGGGTATACGAATGGAACCTCCCTGGTCTCCCCCTATGGCCATATCACAATCTCCATGGGCAACCAAAGCCGCACTCCCGCTCGAGGATCCACCTGCAGAGTACTTGGGATTATGGGGATTACGGACGGGGCCGGTCGCTGAAGTATGCGAACCCCCTGAAAAACATAGATCCTCACAAACGGCTTTTCCAATAATCTCACCTCCGGCATCGAGTATACGGGTTACAATGGTGGCATCTACATCGGGGATATAACCCTCTAAGATCGCAGACCCGTTCATCATCGGGATACCGGCTACACAGACATTGTCTTTGATGGCAATCTTCTTACCGACCAGCTTCCCTGTATCGGCTCCCTTAATCGAACATCGCCAGTACCAGGCATTTAAGGGATTTTCCTGCGGTGAGGGCCTATATCCCGGATTACGATCGTACTTAACCGGAAGCTTCGGTTCCACCATCTCGGCAATCCTTCTGTACGAGGCAAGGGACCCTTCGATGAGCGTTTGAAAGACCTTTAAGTCCTCTTGACTGAGATTCATGTGATATTCTCTGGCAATGGCACTCAACTCCTCAAGGGTCGGGGGAGTAATTCCCCGGGTATTGTTTCCAACGGTCATAAAACACCTCCTGATCCTTAAATTAATCACTATTTACTTTTCTAAAGTCCAATACCGGACTACTCCAGGCTTAATAAATGAAGTCAGGGAGATTTTAGCTTTTTTAAGTAAAAAGTCAATAAATAAAAAAATATGGGTAACTGGAACCATCTAATAGGTATCACGTTTTTCTGTCTATACACCCTTCATTCCTCCATAGGTGCCAGGTTAAAGCGCTCCCACCCTGTTCCTCCCACGTTTCACCTAACCATTACCCACATTTTTTCATTTCAGGGGATTAATAACTGGTTTAGCTATCTTGCTGGTTGAGTAGCGAAATGTATCGAATCCCCTTCGTGAGGGAAAAATTCCTCTTTTTGCAAGGTGGGTCAACCGGGATGATTGACCTACTAACCGTTTTGAGCCCATCCTCCTAAATCGAAAAATGTGGGTAAAAATAAGCCCGTTTCACAGGGGAAGGACCTTCGCCTTAAAGTTCCTTCCCCTGCAAAGGAAGGAAGATCAGGAAGGGAAGCCCCTCAGAAATCTCACTCTTATCCTGGGACCTATGCCCCATTCCCCCTCAAGGGAGGGATTATGGAGAATAGTGAATGGGATAAAGATAACTACCCGTCATTGGCTATTTCGCCACTCATTATTCACCTTATATGCAAAAAAGAGTTGACAATTCCATAAGGAACGGGATAGTAATGACCAAAAGATAGAAATAATATAGAAAAGATGTTTGGCATAGGGTTCCATGGGAGAAATTTTGAAATTTTTACAGCGCGATCCTGCTGAAGAAATTTTTCTATGATCCCATACCTGAAAGGAGTACCGGATCATGGCAAAGACAATCATCTTTCCCGTCCACGGGGCGGGAAACGTGGGGGTGGTCGTTCTTACCCTTATGGTTTTGTTAAGCACGTACCGTTCTATCCCTGCTCAATCCCTACCTATTCCCCAGATACAACCCTGTAAAAATCAATTGGTGCAGGGAAAAGCCATAGGGAGTATTGCAAGTAGAAAAGATGAGAACCATTCGGGGGAATTTACCGTCACCATAGAAGTAAAGTGTCATCAAGGTCAAATACAGAATTTCCCCTATCACCTGGAAATAGATGCGTATACATTGAATGATACCCAAGTCCGGCATAGAATCGCCGTTGACCGCTTTGATCAGTTGACTTCACTGGGAAAAGCCGTAACACCGACTGTTTTTCTTACCGGAACCTGTACCGTGGATCAGGAGGAAATTCCCGGTTGTCGGTTCTGGCTGATGCTTGTAGACAACAAGGAAGAGTCTGATATGATCAGTTTTCTGATAGTGGATGGAGCCGGGAAGCGGATAGCCTATGGTACCGGGTCCCTTAAGGCTGGAGATATAGGGATTCAGGAGTAGGTCAAACGTCTCGTTTGACCTTAATGAATAAAATCTCCGAAATGTCAAACGAGACGTTTGACCTACTACACTGTTACCTTAATTTTGACCTTCTAGTACTGCTTTCACTCCCCGATTCCCCTCTCCCGCAGCGTGGGAGAGGGGCCGGGGGTGAGGACCACTTAAACATTAAGCAAAATTAAAGTAACAGTATACTACTCTTTAAAAACGAGACGTTTGACCTACTCTTTAATGAATCTGTTTACCATCTGCAAATTTCAGGAGTTGAGTCCTGTTTAACCTTCCTCTCAAAATATGGAGTTCTTCCGGGTTAAATTGTAGAATCGTCGTTTCCCACAGAGCAGGTTAACCAGAGGGAGTTGTGGAGCGAGATTCAGATGGGGCGAACTGCTTGAAAGGCCCTGTAAAATAGGAAAGTCCAAAGACCCGACCATTGTAAAAAACGGATATTTATGTTTCTTAGACTGCTTCTACTCCCTTGTCAAAAAGTTAAGTTTCTGTAGAGAAAGCTTATTTTTTTCTTGCTCCAAACTGAGTTTTCGTGTATCATTTTGCTTTTATAAAGTGGGATAAGAAAGAGATATTCGGGATGAAGGTATGGGAATACCTGATTCTAAAACTGTTCCAATAGGAATCTATAAAAGGGAGAATGGTGGAATGAAAATAAAACAGGTTAAAACTACCTTGTTATCTCTTCCCCTCAAACGGGAATTGGCTACCTCTATTCATCGGGTCCACACAGTTGAAACGGTCCTGGTAGAAACCGTTACTGAGAGTGGTATAGAAGGATTCGGTTTGGTATTTACCTTTAGCCAGCATCAGACCAGGGCTTTGAAGGCTATGGTCGAGGATCTAGCTCAAGTCGTAACCGGAGAGGAAGTTGAATTTGTGGAAAAAATTTGGGAGAAAATGTGGAAGCGGATTAATTTTGTGGGATGGAGCGGTTTACCGGTAATGGCCCTGTCTGCTATTGATACGGCCCTTTGGGATATCATAGGAAAATTAGCAGAAATGCCTTTGTACAAAATATTTGGAGGGTGCCGAAATAAACTACTGGTCTATCACAGTGGTGGTCAGTGGTTGTCCTACTCCAAAGAGGATCTGATTGCAGAAGCCAAAGAATTTGTAGGTCAAGGATTTAAAGCCTTCAAGATGCGCATCGGGAAACCAACCATGAAAGAGGATCTGGACCGAATCGAAGCCGTTCGGAGGATTATCGGGGATCATATCCTTCTTTCTGTGGATGCCAATCAAGGGTTCACGGTTCATTATGCCATTGAAATGGGGAAACGACTGGCCGACTACAATCTTTATTGGTATGAGGAGCCGGTCCCGGCTAATGATTTAGAGGGAAGTGCTCGGGTTGCTGAAGCAGTGGATACGCCTCTGGCCAGTGGGGAAACAGTCTATACACGGGAGGGAATCTTGCAGATGTTGCAGCATCGAGCTGCCGACATCCTCATGCCGGATCTGGCTCGGATGGGAGGAATCACCGAATGGAGAAAAGCAGCCATTCTGGCCGATTCTTTCCATGTACCTGTTTCTCCCCATATCTATACCGAATTTACTGCACACGCTGCAGCAGCCTCCCCCAATGTTACGATCTGTGAGTATATGCCATGGTTTGATGAATTGATGGTTAATCCCTTTAAAGTTGAGGAGGGTTATTTGATTCTGCCGGAAGAGCCTGGACTGGGATTGACTTTAGATCGGAAGGCCATCGAGAAATATGCTGTGAGATAAAAGGAGTGTAGGGGTGGGAGTATGGGAGTAGGGAAGTATGGGAGTATGGGAGTGGGACTCTCCTATACTCCTACACTCCCATACTCCCCTACTTTCATTACAGAAGGGAGCTTACCGTGCTAAAAGTAACCAAGGACATGATCTTGCCTACTACCATGACCGGATCTTATCCTCGACCTTATTGGTTCACAAAAAGTTTGAATGGGCGTCCCTTTAAGGTAGCCCTGGGAGATTCTATATTTCGTGAACAATACATCGATGCCGTTACCTGTATTATCAATGAGCAAGAGCGGGCCGGATTGGATATTGTAACCGATGGGGATTCGCGGTTTGATCTGGCCGTTGGAGGCAAATCCTGGTTTTTCTATGTTCTTGAACGTTTAGGTGGAATCCAGGGTCATTACGATACTTCACCGGTTTGGGCTACTACGTTCAAACATCGTCCAGGTCATATCTTATGGGAAGTTCAAGAAGCCTATCAACCTCCTGCTGTTGTGGATAAAGTAACCCGAGGACCTCTACAATATGCGGCTCTTTGGAAGGTAGCTCAGCGCTTGACCAGTAAGCCGGTAAAATTCGGAACCATTAGTGCGCAAATCCTCCCTTCGATGCTCTGGAATCAGTATTACTCTTCCGTAAAAGAGCTTATCCTGGAACTTTCCGAAATTATGAACCAGGAATTAAAAGAGTTAGCTGCAGCGGGCTGTCCTTTAATTCAGGTGGAAGAACCCCCTCACCACATGGCTGCCCAGGATCCAGGCATTACAGAGAAAGACCTGGAGTTTTTTACAGAAGCCTTTAACAGGCAGGTTGAGGGAGTAGAGGCTGAGATCTGGGCCCATACCTGCTGGGGAAATCCAAATCAACAAGCCGTCTTTTGGGAAAGGCCCAGCTATGAACGGGCACTTCCTCACCTTCTCCAGTTGAACGCCGACGCTATTACCTTTGAATGTGCCAGTACAGGCGGAAAAGACCTCCCTCTCTTTGGTAAATATAAAACCGATAAAAAAATCGTTATCGGTGTGGTCAGTCACACCAATACCGTTGTGGAACCTCCAGAAGTAGTGGCCAACCTGATTCGAAAAGCTCTGGAGTATATCCCCCCGGAACGGTTAATCATCAGCACCGATTGCGGGTTCGGTCGAGAAGGTCTATCGCGAAGGATCGCTTTTTATAAGTGTGTCGCCCTGGTTCAAGGAACCAATATAGTCCGTAAAGAACTGGGATTACCGGAAGTTTACATTCGAGCAGCAGATCCCAAATTCGCTTTCATAGATGTAAAGGATTTGAAGGGGCAATCCCGGCTGTGAGGATGCGGGGACTTTGGGGCACGGGGATGTTGAAACACGGAGACTCGGAGATACCGAGATACGGAGACATGGGGCGTGGGGACGCTTACAAGGGTAGGTTTTTTGGGCCTAACCCTTCCGACTCTCCTTCCCTCGTGGAGAAGGGAAGAGTTGGGACTCAGGTTATTCCCAAGTTCCCCCTTCCCGCGCCGGGAAGGGGGTTAGGTTAGAAAAAACCTATCCCTAAAAGAGTAGGGGACATAGGGACATTTCCTTGGGTCCTCAAGTCCCTCACTCTTCGCGTCTCCATGTCCCAACATTCCTGCGTCCCTTAAAAGTCTCCCCATTCGTATTGAAGAATTCCCAACACCACAATCGAAACGCTTTCCGTCCTTAGGATCCTCGGCCCTAACGAAACAGTGGAGAATCCTTTCTCCCTGGCTTTTTTTACTTCTTCTGAGGAAAATCCCCCTTCGGGTCCGATAACAACGATTACTTCGTGGACTTCGTTCTGTTGTTCCAAAACTTGCCGGAATCTGATTTCTTTTTCTTCCTCCCAAAAAAGTATCTTAAGTCCTTCAAAATCCCTGGCTAAGAACGATTCAAAGGAGATGAGCGGTTCAATCTCGGGAATCATAACCCGGCCGGATTGTTTAGCCGCTTCTACTGAAATCCGTTGCCAGCGTTCCCGCCTGTATTCAAAGCTCCGTATATCCATTTTAGTTTCCACCCTCTCTGTTTTGAGAGGAATAATTCGATGGACTCCCAGTTCGGTTGCCTTCTGCACAACCAAATCCATTTTACCAGCCTTAGGTAAGGCTTGAGCCAGGGTAATTTTTAAAGGGGATTCTACATTTTTATATTCTTTTTCGAGGATAACGCCTGTTACTTCTTTGGGAGTTTTTTCTGTTATGAGCACATAATATTCTTTTCCGGTTCCATCAAAAACGTAAATCCGATCTCCTTCTCCAAACCGTAATACCTTGGTAATATGCCATACATCTGTACCTCGTATTGTTACCATTGTTCCTCTGATCCATTTTGGATTTACATAAAACCGATTCTGCACCATGGCTCGTATTAAATAGGGGCACAGCTACTCTCAGTTTGTGTATTGCTAACAGGCGAATGTTTGCATACAAACCAGAGCAATCCACTCTCCTTTAAGTTTTTGTTCCTTTATAATCAGTGATTTTTCTTTTAAAGCTTCTATAAATTCCTGTTCTTCAGTTTGTAATATTCCAGATAAGATAAGAAGGCTTGCAGGTTTTAAATACTTCTTTAGAGGCTCTACCAGGGAAAGAATCACCCGGGGCCTTATATTCATAAGAACCAGATCAAAGGGTTCATCTACCTGACCCAGACTCTCTAAAGACCCTAAATATAAGGTTATTTTAGATTGAACGGCATTTTTAATTAAATTTTCTCGGGCATACTGGATGGTAACGGGATCTATTTCTACCCCTAAAACTCGAGAGGCTCCCAGTTTGGCGGCTGCTATGGCCAGAATACCCGAGCCCGTACCTATATCCAGTACCCGAATACCCGGAGATATACTTTCTTCCAATAATTCCAGGCATAACTGGGTTGTTTCATGT
Organism: Candidatus Limnocylindrales bacterium; assembly: GCA_035559535.1. Lineage (NCBI taxonomy): Bacteria > Bacillati > Chloroflexota > Candidatus Limnocylindria > Candidatus Limnocylindrales > Candidatus Limnocylindrales bacterium. Next base: position 81,499 of record DATMBG010000006.1, on the reverse strand, counting down.
TTTCCCGTACCGAAGGCCATTCCTGGATCTATATCGATCACAACCTGATCAGGTTTTGTCTCACAGGATTCCCAGGACGGCTTGATCACCAACCGCTTTCCAACCGGAAAGGGTTTAAAATATTTCTTCCAATTAGACTCCCAGTCTTCTTCCCGAAGAATCCGAGTTTGCAAAGTTTTAGCCCCTACAGAAATCTGATTACTCTCCAACAGGGCCAGATATTTACCGACCTGATCGGTTACCTTCGTGAGATCGACTTTCAAGGGAAAATAGCCTTTGATGAGGCAGTCTTTGACTTCCTTCCTCGAGTCTATCTCCGACTCCGGGAAGGGAGGTAGGGGAGAGTTATCTTCCAAAACCACCCCAGGAGAACCCAGATCCATTAAAAAATTGGAAATCAACTCCTGAGCTTCCTGGGAAGTCATGATGCTTATTTCGATCCATTCCATAACTCTATCGTACATAGCAGGGAAGGGATATATAGGAATTAAATCCTTTTTTATTATGTAGTTTTTTATAGAACGTGTCAACCACGTTTCAGAGGGAAAAGTAATCTACCTTGTTCCGAAGAAAAAGTACTTGACCTTTCGGAGGGTATCCCCTATGTTTAATTTCAAAAAGAAAACAATCCGTACCGAATCCTGAGGTAGGGGCAGGCAAACCATAGGCCCTTACTTCAAGACTCTAAACACAGGGCAGGTATGTTCAAGAAAATAGATCATATCGGAATCGCTGTTAAAAATCTGGATAAGACTGTTGAATTTTATACCAGAGTCCTTGGTCTCAAGCTGGAGGGGGTTCATCAGGTGGATACTTATCAGGTTCGGACAGCTTTTTTTCCCGTAGGTGAGAGTCACCTGGAACTTATTGAGCCGACTCCAGAAAATAAAGGGGTCCAGAAGTTTCTTGAAAAGCGAGGAGAGGGTATTCATCATATTTGTTTTTTAGTGGATGACATTCAAAAGGCACTAGATGCCATGGCCGCCCAGGGTGTTGAGCTCATTGATAAAACTCCCAGACAGGTCAATCCAACCACCAGGGCTGCTTTTGTACATCCTAAAAGTACTGGAGGGGTGCTTATCGAGTTATACGAAAAATCGGAAAAATAGAGTAGAAGAGTCATTTCCTCATTCCCGCGAAATTCCGTTTCATGTCCCCTAAAGAACGGGTTATTCCCAGGTTCCCATGAAACCCGGTTTCGCGTTACCTGTTGAATATTGCTGTTATTGGAACCATCAATCTCGATACCCTCATTTTGCCCGATGGAAAGATCCAGCAAAGCTTTGGGGGAATTCTCTATAATGTTCTGTCCCTGGCTACTCTCCTTCCTGCCGGTGATACCATCTTGCCGATATGCAAAATAGGAGTGGATCACTATGAAGCTATCCTCTCGTTGTGTAAACCTTTTCCCCAGATTCGGCTGGATCACATCCAGAGGGACCCGGGGGGAACCAACGAAAATGTAATTACTTACACCTCTGTGAATACCCGAACAGAAAAACTCGCCTGTCGAGTTTCTCCCCTTTCGTTATCAGAGGTCCAAGGGGGTCTGTCTGCAGAAGCCATACTTGTGAATTTTATCTCCGGATCGGATATTTCGCTGGAAGCCCTGAATTACCTCAAAACCCATAGAACCGGGCTACTCTGTGTGGATGTTCAATGGCTCAGTACCGGTTTAAAGGAGGATGGAACCAAGTTTTTCCGACCTATTCCAGATTGGCGAAAGTGGTTAGACCGGGTAGATATCGTTAAACTGAATGAGAATGAAATCAGAACCTTATCCGATGGGGCAAGTCTTTTAGAAGAGCCCTATCTGCAGACTGCATTAAAACTGATTCGACAGGGGGTTTCGGTGGTATTGATTACCCTTGGATCGGAAGGATCTCAGCTTGTTTATCGAGATGCCGATAATACCATCTATTTTTACGTCTCCCGAGGGGTCCCTCTGGAAAAGGTAGTAGATCCCACCGGCTGTGGAGATGTCTTCATTTCGGCTTTTCTGGCCTACTATGTAAAGGAGCCAGACGTTCTCCGGGCCAATTTGTTTGCCCACGCTGCGGCTGCACTAAATGCACAAAGGGTAGGCTTAACCGGGGTTTATAACCTGGGAAAGGCGAGAAGGCTCATGGAGGAGGTTTACAAAGAAGAATTGAGGCAGATCGCGCAGGGCTATAAAGGGGAAAAACAGGGATCCTGTGAACTTTTAGAAGTAGAAGGAAACGGTTTATATCTTGCATAGCTAAAATAGAGGCGGTCTGCGAAATGCATCTATTTCCCTGAAAAAGCAGACTAAAAGGTGTAAGGATAACGGCTACCTTCTTTCCCCAAACTGTATAATTTTTGAATCACTTTATTCTGTGATGAACCAGGAGGCGTTCTTTTCATGAACAAGATACTTATTATCGGTCTCGATGGAGGAACCTTCGACTTAATCCGGCCTTGGGCGGCTGAAGGCAAATTGCCCAATTTAGCCAGAATTATGGAGCGTGGATCCTATGGGGAATTACAATCGACCTTTCCTCCCATGACTTTTCCGGCATGGACAACCTTTATGACCGGGAAAAACCCGGGGAATCATGGTATTTTTGATTTTACCGAGCGTAAACCGGGAAGTTACGAGATAGAGTTCGTCAATGCCAAACGTCGGCAGAGCAAAACCATCTGGAAGATCCTCAGCGAAGCAGGTAAGCGTGTTGGGGTGGTGGCAGTACCGGTCACTTATCCGCCTGAAGAAATTAACGGGGTTATGATTTGTGGCTTTGATGCTCCGGGAGTGGCTTCGGAGGCCGATCCTACTTCTATGTATCCTCCGGAACTCTACGAAGAGCTGAAACGAAGTATCGGAGGCTATATCATTTCGGCAGATATCATGAAATATATGAATGAAGGCCGCCCGGCAGAAGCACTCCCCGTTATTTTGAAGACCATTGAACGGAAAGCGGCAACTGCGAAATACCTTTTGCAGCGAGAACCTTGGGACTGCTTCATGATTTTGTTTGGAGAATCGGATTTGATCGGCCATCACTACTGGAAGTATCACGATCCGAACTCACCTCTCCACGACCCCCATGAATCACCGGAATGTGCCAAAGCCGTTCTCACCGTCTATCAGACCCTGGATCGTATTATTGGAGAACTGACCGGCATGATATCCGAAGACACCGTGGTTATTCTTATGTCAGATCACGGATTCGGTGGGGCCGGAGACAAGGTCATTTACCTGAATCGATGGTTGGAAAGCATAGGACTTCTCAAATTTCGCGCTTCCAGTGAGAAAACCTCTTTCCAAAGTATATTTTCTAAAGTCTTGAATTGGGCTAAGCATTGGGGCCTTAAAACTATCCCTCCACGCATTAAGAAAGAGCTTTTTCGTCGAAGAACCCACATCGTTAATAAAATGGAATCCTGGCTACGCTTCTCTGCCATAGATTGGAAGAATACCCTGGCTTATTCTGAAGAAACACCTTACTACCCGACGATTTGGATCAATTTGAAAGGGAGAGAACCGGAAGGAATTGTCGAACCGGGAGAGGAATACGAAAAGATCCGTCAACGGGTGATCCGGCTCCTGAAGGCGTGGAAGGATCCTGAAACTCAACAACCTGTGGTGGAAGAGGTTTATACACGGGAAGAAGTTTATCAGGGTAAATACGTTCATAGGGCTCCAGATCTCTTAATCAAGTGGAGTCTGGATCGGGGATATTCTTACCAAAGTAGATCCAGTTACTACTCTAAAGATCGAGCTCCGATTACGCGGTTGAAACCGGATTCCCCCGGTGAGCCTAAGTTTTTCTCGGGTCGTACAGGAAGCCATCGAGATCAAGGAATTCTTATGATGGTGGGACCCATGATCAAGCGTAATTTTCCTCTTCAGGGAGCTCGCATTATAGACCTTCCTTCCACCATACTCTATCTGTTAGGTGTACCGGTTCCAGATGATTTAGAAGGAAGGGTTCTGATGGAAGCTTTTCAGGATACCTACCGGCTGAAAAATCCTATTCGCACCCGTCAGGTAGGAGGAGGTGGATGGGAAAAAACCGATGTAGACACTTACTCGGATGAAGAAACCCTTGAGATCAGCGAAAGACTTAAGGGAATGGGATACATTGAATAGGTGGGGAGTTATCTTATCGCAGGATGGTATGTATATTGCTAGTTCTTAAAGCAGGTCGATTATCAGGTCGTCTAACACACAGGTTAAGAAAACCTTTTTTCCCAGATTCGATTTTGGCTGTTTCTGATACGAGAGTAAGCTAAACCGACATTTTTAAGGAGATCTACCACATGAAGATAGCTGCAACGAAAGCTTATTTTTCACCTTCTAGTATTGAGTTTATTCTGACCCATTTTCGAGAGATTTTAGAAGGAAAGTCTTTTCTCTCCATGTATAAGCATGGAGAGAACTTTGAGAAAAGCTTTGCCAGTTATATAGGAACTAAATTTGCCGTTAGTTGTAATAGTGGAACTTCAGCTTTAGAGATTATCCTTCGGGCCATCGGCGTGAAAGATTATGATGTCATCGTCCCTACGATGACCTTCGCCGCCACAGCCTATACAGTAATAAGTGCGGGAGGTCGACCGATTTTTGCAGATTGTACCTCGGATATGACTGTAGATCCTGAGGATGTGCGAAAGCGCTTAACTCCGAAGACCAAGGTCATTATTACCGTTCACATCGGAGGACTTGTCTCTCCCCATACCTATGAACTCATGGACCTTTGTAAGGAAAAAGGACTCCTCCTGGTCGAAGATGCTGCCCATGCCCATGGGAGCGCTCTGGATGGCAGAAAAGCAGGAACCTTAGGGATCGCAGCAGGATTTTCTTTTTTCTCAACCAAGGTTATGACGACGGGGGAAGGCGGAATGGTTACCACCAACGATCCGGATATTTATAACCGGGCTTTGCTCCTGAGGAATCATGCGAAGATCAATAACACCAATTACCATCGGGAGTTCGGATATAACTGGCGGATGCCGGAAGTAGAAGCCCTTCTGGGACTTGCTCAGTTAAGTGAACTGGATTCGTTTATTCAACGAAGAAATGAAATTGCTAAAATTTATGATGAGAAATTCCGTGAAATCCCTCAGATTAGTACTTTGAAAGTTCCTGCCAATGTCCGACACAATTTCTACAAATATATAGCTTTCCTTCCCCCAGGGGTAGATCGAGATTTATTCCATAAAAAAATGAAGGCAGATTATAACGTGACCATGGGAGGGTACGTTTATGAAGTTCCCTGCCATTTACAACCGGTTTTTAAAGATTATGCAACAGAAAGTCTGCCTGTTTCGGAAGATCTGGCTAAAAGGCATATCTGTCCTCCGATCTATTATACCCTGACAGATGAAGAGGCCAGATATGTAGTCGATTCCATTGGGAGGTGCCTGGCATGAATTCAAAAAATCCAATAGTTCCTAAAAATATTGTCGTTACAGGTGGTGCCGGATTTATTGGTCAAGCCCTGGTCAGGAGACTCCAGGCAATAGGCCATCAGGTTCTGGTAATAGATAAGCAAGCTTCCCTTAACGGAAATGGCTATCCGGCAGAAAGGTTAAAACTGGTGGATATTACTAAACTTGATGAACTCAGCCGGGCAATACCCAAAGATGTGGATATCGTCTGCCATCTTGCTGGATTAGTTGCCGATGATGCGAACTCCAATCCTTACCATGCGGTCTATATTAACGAAATGGGAACGGCTAACATTTTAGAAATTTGCCGTACCCATAAAATCCCTAAGATTCTCTTTGCCAGTACATTTTTAATTTATGAGAATTGTGGCCGAGATTTTGTAGATGAAACCACGGCCATTGATATCACCAATCTAGGACCTTTCTCCCGGAGCAAGCTGTTCAGTGAACAACTCATTAAAGACTATCAGAAAAAGTATGGAATCAAATACATTATCCTGCGATTCGGTTCTGTATATGGATGTGGGAACGGATCTAATGTGATCCGAACTTTTATCGAGCAGGGTTTAAAAGGAGAACGTATTGTAGTCTGGGGAGAAGGAAAACGCACACGTCAATTTATTTACCTGGAAGATTTGGTGGACGCCGTGGTACTGGCCCTGGATCAGGAGAATGAAATATTTAACATCTGTGGGGAAACCCAAACCTCTACACGATCTATTCTGGATAGTCTCCAAGAATTAGTGCCTCATTTAAATGTATCCTTTGACCTGACGAAGAAGGAAAAAGTAGAGACCTATTACATCTCCATCAAAAAAGCAGGTGATAAGCTGGGATGGGTACCCAAGACTTCTATCGATGACGGTCTGAAACAGACAACGGAGTGGTTTAGTAAGCAATTAAAAGCCTTTTAAGGAAAGCTACCGAGAGTGTGGGGGTATGGGGGCAGGGGGGTATGGGAGTATGGGAGTATATTCTCCTAATACTTTCCCACTCCCATACCCCTCTACTTCTCTAACATGAAACGACCTCTTTGCATAGCTGCCATAGCTCCTTGCCCGTTTCCGGTTAATCATGGAACCCCGGCCAGTATTCGAGAGATTATCCAGGTTCAGGCCAAGAAAGGTCATGAAGTGCATGTCATTACCTATCCCCTTCAAGATAAAATTCCCCTCCACCCCGGATTGATCCTTCATCGAGTCCGTATGGTTGGGGGTTCCCAACGGATCGTCGTAGGACCCACGGCCCAAAGACCTCTATTTGATTTGCAAATGGTTTGGAAGCTTTGTCAAGTTATTAAAAAGTATCGAGTAGATGTGATTCATGGCTATAACTATGAAGGAGGGATTATTGGATATTTGGGTAAGAAATGGACGGGCAAACCTTTGGTATATACTCAACTCAATTCTATGATTGATGAATTACCCAGCTATGATTTCATCCGACCTAAATTCCTGGCCGTTGGTCTTGCTAAAGCCTTAGACTATACGGTTCCTCGTATGGCAGATCATGTGATTCCCATTGCAGAAGAATTGTTCGATTTCCTCCTTGAGAAGGGAATTGATCCTAAGAAAATGACCCTGATCCGAATGGGAATTGATCCGACCATGTTCCAAAATAAAGATCCAGAGCTCATGCGGCGTAAATATAATTTAGGGGGAAGACCGGTGATCATCTATACGGGACTTCTCAATGAATTTCAGCGGATCGATTACCTCATCCAGGCTATGAAAGTGGTTGTCTCTGAATTTCCCCAAGCCCTTCTTCTGATGGTTGGGAACTATATCGATGAGGCTCAGCTTGCTAAGTACCGAACTATGGCCAGCGAATTAGGAGTTCTGAAAAATATCCTCTTCACCGACGAAAGGCCTTTGGAAGAAATTCCCTACTTTTTAGCTGCAGCCGACGTTGCCGTCGTTTCTAGACCGGATTGCCCGGGTGTTCCCATCAAAATGCTTAACTACATGGCAGCCGGAAATGCCATCGTTTGTCCACTCGGATCTTCTAAGGGTTTGAAAAACATGTATGATGCCATTGTAGTGAAGGATCACAGCGCCGAAGAAATCGGTTGGGGGATTGTTAAACTCCTAAAAGATCCCGAACTTCGACGTCGATTGGGAGAAAATGCCCGCAAAACTGTCGATGAATTGTTTAGTTTAAATGCTATCACCGAGAAGATCGATGAGGTGTATGAGAAAGTACTTCAGAAGTCGGAAGGTAGAAATTAGAAGCCAGAAGTTTAAATTTTGGATTTTGAATTCGGATTTCTGGTTCCTATTTCATTGATGTCATCACCGGTAGGTCATTCTCTGGCAGGCCTGAGTCTCTACTTTTTGTGGAATCCTTATAAACGGTGGGGGCAGGTATGGGAACAAAAATGGGAGATCCTGACGGCCGTGACGCTGGCCAATTTACCGGATATAGATATGCTGGCAGGGATTTGGGTCTATGGGGACCGGCATGCCATCCATAGGACTTTTACCCATAGTCCCTTTTTTGCCCTCCTGCTGGCCGTGACCCTGAGCTTTTTTTCTCCCATCGAACAGAGATTACAAAAAATTTTCCGGTATTTTATCCTCATCTTCTCCCATGGCTTTATGGACTTTTTTTGCGGAGATGAATTGGGGCACCGGAGCGGACAGGGGATCGCTATATTTTATCCCTGGATCACTAAAAAATATACCTCCCCTATGGCCTTACTTCCTTCTGTAGATTTTAAATTGGGAATATGGTCTATAATCAATTGGGAAACCATCGCCTTTGAAACCATCTTATTTGGTATTATCCTTTTTCTGGTCATACACTGGGGCGGTAAAAAATTTCAATCTTGACACCCCCTGGAGTTACATGCTAGCTTACATTTCAACCAACAAAAACAAAATGATGAAAAAAAGCCTCATTATATTTTATCTGTTTATAGTGGCTTTGCTGGGTTTACCTTCCATAGCCTCTGCCTATATTGGCCCGGGAGCTGGGTTTGCCTTTTTTAGTTCCTTTTTTATTTTGTTGGCTACCTTTCTTTTAGCTTTACTGGCCCTTATCCTGTTGCCTGTAAGGCTTGTTTTAATCAAATTGAAAAGGAAAAAAGGCTATGTTAAAAGTGATATCGATCGGGTTATTGTGATCGGATTGGATGGTATGGACCCCTCTACGGTGGAAGAGCTCATGGAACAAGGACATCTCAAAAATTTTTCAAAACTCAAAGAGATGGGGAGCTATCACCGACTTCAGACGACTACCCCTTCCATATCCCCGGTTGCCTGGTCTTCCTTTATCACGGGAGTCAATCCGGGAAGACATAATATATTTGATTTCTTGAGCCGCGATCGCAAAACCTATCTTCCCTACCTTTCTTCAGCTCATATTGGAGGACCTTCCAGAACCCTCTCCCTGGGAAAGTATGTGATTCCTTTGGGAAGACCTCAAATTAAACTTCTGCGGAAAGGAAAACCCTTTTGGAATATCCTCGGGGAAAAAGGTATTTCCAGTTCTATTCTGCGGGTTCCCATTACCTTTCCGCCGGAAAAGTTTGCAGGCCGTGTGTTATCGGCTATGGGGGTACCCGATCTAAGAGGCTCGCAAGGCACCTTTTCCTACTATACAACCAGCCAGGATGAACTTGAAGGGCACACCGAAGGAAGATTTTTTAAAGTAGAAATCGTAGAAAACAAAATCCGAACCTTTATTGAAGGACCGGAAAATCCAATCCTTAAGAAACGCACCGAAATCAAACTGCCCCTTTTCATTACCATCTATAAAGATTCAGAAGAGGTTGAACTGGAAGTTTCAGGTCAGAAGCTTCGGCTCAAAAAAGGACAATATTCTCCCTGGGTTCGCCTCACCTTCAAATTAGGTCTGGGAATGAAAGTTTACGGGATCTGTCGGTTTTATCTCAAAAGTATCTTCCCGGAATTTGGACTCTATCTCTCCCCCATCAACATCGACCCCGAAAATCCGGCCCTTCCCATATCATATCCCTTTATCTACTCCATCTACCTGGCTAAAGTAATCGGAAGTTATACGACCTTAGGACTCGCCGAGGATACCTGGGCCTTAAACGAAGGGGCACTGGATGAAAAAGCTTTTCTGGAACAGGCTTACCTGATCCATGAAGAGCGGGAGAAGATGCTCTTTCACGAATTAGAGAAAATTCGAAAAGGTCTATGTGTATGTGTTTTCGATACAACCGATCGGATTCAGCACATGTTCTGGAAGTATTGGAAGAAAGAAAGTATGGAGGGGAGGGAGTATGGGAGTATAGGCGAATCTCCCCTACACCCCCACACTTCCATACTTCCACACTTCCATACTCCCCCACCTCCATACTCCCATACCCCCCCACTCTCCCACTCCCTTACAGGTGTCATACCGGACCTTTATAAGCGTATGGATGATCTGCTGGGGCGGGTAATGGAAAAGGTTGATGAGAAGACCCTTCTTCTGGTTATGTCCGATCATGGATTTAGCCGGTTCCAACGTGGGGTTAATCTGAATACCTGGTTATATCAGAATGGTTATCTGTTTCTGGAAGAAAACACCGGAAGTAGGGGGAATGATTGGCTGAGACGGGTAGATTGGAGTCGAACCAAGGCATACGCTTTAGGCCTGGCAGGCCTATATATCAACCTGAAAGGGCGGGAAGCCATGGGAATTGTGAAACCCGGGAGAGAGTTTGAGGAGTTGAAGAAAGAATTGAGCATGAAACTCACAGGCTTGAAGGATGAGGAAACCGGTGAGGTTGCTATCCGGAGAGTTTATGATAGCCGGGAGGTTTACTCGGGTCCCTACATGGAGAATGCTCCCGATCTCATCATCGGATATAATAAAGGATATCGGGCTTCCTGGGAATCAGTAACCGGAAGGTTAGATGAGCAGGTCTTTAAAAATAACGAAAAAGCCTGGGGTGGAGATCACTGTATGGATCCTCAATTGGTCCCGGGAGTTCTTTTCTGCAATCGACCTGTTCGGACAACATCTCCCCATATTGTCGATATTGCTCCAACCATTTTAAAATCCTTAGGAGTTGAAGTTCCGCCTTATTTTGATGGAAAATCGCTGTTTTGACAGGCGTCCGTTGCCCATTGTTTGTTGTGCTTGGCCACAAAGAGTCAGAGAACCTGGGGAGAAATAAAACGTACGGGTCGATGACCATCGACCCGTACTTTATCTCCATGTTTTCTGGGTCTCTGGAGCTATTACAGACAACGGATAACAGACGGCAAACTATTGACTCGATTTAAGCTTCTACTGACTGGCATAGGCTATTTTGTCTGCCTGTTTGCTCTTCTCGGGATTTTTTTCATGGATGTAAACCGAGATGTACGGGTCGATGGCCATCGACCCGTACGTCTCGCGAAGAAGAGACAGGTCCTGACAGGCACGGCATCTGCGCTCCCAGGACCTTCAAAAAAGGTTCTGGTGCTTGGATTTGATGGAATGGACCCGGCTTTATTGGATGAATTTATAAAAGAGGGAGATCTTCCTCACTTTCAGGCTCTCAGGGAACAGGGAGATTTTTTACCCCTGGCCACTACCGTTCCTCCTCAGAGCCCGGTAGCCTGGTCTACCTTCATTACCGGATTAAATCCGGGTAAACACAACATTTACGACTTTATTTCTCGGGATCCAGAACAGTATATTCCATTTTTTTCCATGGCCCGGGTCCGGGCACCGGAAAAGAAAATAAGCCTGGGAAATTGGGTCATCCCCCTTTCCAATGTTAAAACAGAACTCCTCAGGAAAGGAAAAGCTTTTTGGGAAATCCTGAGCGAGCATAATATCCCTTCCACAGTTCTGCGAATTCCGGTAAATTTTCCTCCTGTACAAAGTAAAGCCAGGTCTCTCTCTGGAATGGGCACTCCGGATATCCGGGGGACCTATGGAACTTTTTCCTTCTATACCACAAAACCCAAGGAGGAGGGGAAGGTTACCAGCGGCGAGATTTACCATGTAGACAAGAAAGGCCAGGAGATTCGGTCTACCCTGATCGGTCCGAGTAATCTCTTTAAAAAAGATGCCCCCCCTGTCGAAACAGAATTTACTGTAAAGGTAGATCCCGTAAACCCTGTTGCTAAGTTTGTAGTACAAGATCAGGAAATCCTTCTAAAAGAAGGAGAATGGAGTGATTGGATTCGGGTTGAATTTAAGCTGGCCCCTTTCTCCAAAATTGTAGGTATTTGCCGATTCTATCTTAAACAGGTTCATCCTGAGTTTGAATTGTATGTTTCCCCCCTGAATATCGATCCCCTGGAACCTCCTTTTCCCATCTCAACGCCGGCAGATTATTCCGCTCAGCTAGCAAAATCTATAGGACGTTTTTATACCCAGGGAATCGCAGAGGATACCTGGGCATTGAACGAAAACCGTTTGAGTGATGCGGAGTTTCTCCAGCAAAGTAAGTTCGTCATGCAAGACCAGCTTAAAATTTACCGATTTGAGTTGGAACGTTTTAAAGACGGCCTACTCTTTGCCTACTTCTCCTCCACCGATCTTCTTCAACATATGTTCTGGCGCTACAGGGATCCCCAACATCCCATGTATTCCTCCAGGGAAGATGGATCCTTCCCCCCCGCTGAAAAAGATGTAATCCGATTTGTTTACAAACACATGGATGATATCTTAGCCACGACCATGAGCCGGTTAGATTCGGATACTACCCTTATCGTCGTGTCGGATCATGGCTTTGCCCCGTTCTATAAGTTTTTTAATTTGAATACCTGGCTGGTTCAGAATGGATATATGAAATTCCTGGATCCAGCCCGAAAGGAAAGTGATGAGTTTTTCGAGAATATAGATTGGTTGGGTACAAAAGCTTACGCCTTAGGTCTCAACAGTCTTTATCTCAATTTAAGGGGTCGTGAAAGCCAAGGCATTATAGAACCCACTTTACAGAGAGAAAAACTGATTAAGGAACTCAGCCAAAAACTCCTGGAAGTTAAAGATCCTGAAAACCAGAGACCTATTATTAAAAGGGTTTATCGAGCTGAGGAGATTTATTCGGGGTATGATCCTCGAACGACTCCCGATTTAATTATAGGCTATGACCGGGGTTATCGGGCTTCCTGGGAAACGGCTTTAGGAAAAGTTCCCCAGGAACTTTTGGGAGAAAACAGAAAAAAATGGAGCGGCGACCATTGCATGGCGGCGGAACTGGTGCCGGGTCTCATTCTGACCAATAAGAAGATCCAATCGACCCACCCGGGACTCATCGATATCGCTCCGACGATCTTAAAGGAATTTGGATTGGAGAGTCAAGAAATGGAAGGAAAACCTATTTTCTAGTCCGCTATTCGTTGTTCTTTGCCATGGGAGATCCAGAGAGAAATAAGCCAAAAAGCCTGTCCTTATGGTTTTTACGCCTCTGGGGCTACTACGAGCAACGAACAACGAACAATTTATAAATGCTAGGAAAATCTAAAATTAAACTTGAGAAGGATCTTTTAGAGAAAGCTGAGAAATATGCTACCCATGCCGGATATTCTTCCGTTGAGGAGTTAATCACCCATCTTTTAGAAAAAGAGTTGGCCAAATGGGAGGAATCTGAGGGAGAAAAAGAAGTAGAAAAACGGCTTCGTGGTTTAGGATATATTGATTAATTATGCGAACCCTATTAAATATATCCGATTCTCTATTACAAATCCTTCTCATACCCTTTCATCGATTTCATCCCATCATAGGACTAACGGCTATTTCTATCCTGATGGGGACTTTAATGGTTTTAATTTACCGATTTACCTCTAATCAGGAAGCCATCCGAAAGGTTAAGAATCAGATTAAAATCCATTTTATGGAGATCCGGGTTTATAAGGAGGATCTTACTCAGATGCTTTTAGCCCAGAAAAAGATTCTATGGAATAATTTTAAATATATGGGCCTTTCCTTGAAACCTGGACTCGTTCTCATTTTCCTTATTATCTTTATCCTAGTACCCCTGAATGCGCGCTACGGATATAGAAGTTTTAGACCGGAGGAGTCTTTTATTGTAACCGTCAAGACGGTAGCCGGAAAATCTCCTCTGGACCTGGATATTACTCTCAAAGCTCCAGAAGCCATTGAAGTGGAGACCCCACCTCTACGTCTGGAAGAAGAAAGGGAAATTAACTGGCGGCTCAAGGCGAAAAAAGCCGGAGAATATTCACTCCAATTCCAGTTGCTTGGCCAGACGTTCAGTAAACAGGTGGTCATAGAAGGGCTGGCCTCGGATAATCCAGGGACCCATCTTAATATCTTATCTTCGCCTTCAGATGAAGTGAAATCAGAGGCGATAAACTTGGGAGTAACCCACGAATTGAAAATAGTTCCGGAGCTAAGGCAAGAAGGGTTTCTCTCGGCTTTCTATAACCCTTATGAAACCCCTCTTCCTGAGAATCCCTGGATTGAAGTAATCCGGATTAATTATCTTCCCAGATATTTTAATGAGGTACCGGGAGGCTGGCATTTGGATTGGTTGGTAGTATTTATTGGGGTCTCACTGGGATTTGGTTTTCTGATCAAAGGTTTATTAAGAATTGATTAAGAATTATTAAGATGATCAAGAATTTAAGAAACGACTTAACAATAAACCTTTAACCTATTAAATTGTCAATGGTTAACGGTGAGTGGTTAATATGATGAACGATAAATCCGTAAAATTAACACCCCCTCGATGGTTAAAACTTTTAAAGTGGAGTTCTCTTCTTTTAAGTTTATTAACCATTCTTTTGGTTCCGGCTTATATCTTTTGGGCTATCGGGAAGCATGACATTCAAACGAATCCTGTGAAGAGTCGTCAGGCAGGAGCTCCCATGCCCGTTAAGGTCTATCCGGTAAAAGTAACGACTATCACCGAGGAGATTGGAGCAAGCGCCGAAGTACAACCGTCATCCTTTGCCCATATTACTTCAACTTTGGTAGGAACCCGTGTGAAAGCGGTCCATGTGGATGTAGGAGATTATGTCGAGGAAGGTCAGATTCTGTTCGAACTGGATCAGACTTTATTAATCTCTGCTTTAAAAAGCGCCGAGGAGCAGGTTAATATGACAAAGGCCAAGCTGGAAGAAATCAAACAGACCCAATCTACCCAACATGAGGAGTTGGTTGCTGCGGTGAAAAGTGCCGAGACAAATGTAGAGAAAACCCGGGCCAAGCTGGAAGAGCTCAAGCAGACGCAAGCGACTGGACATGAGGAACTGGTTGCCGCGGTGAAAAGTGCGGAAGCAATGGTTGAGAAGACCAAAGCAAAATTGGAAGAGGTGGAAAAAACCCAACCCACCCAACACGAAGAGCTTTTAGCCAATCTTAAAAAAGCCCAGGATGATGTGGAGAGCAATAAAGCTAAGTTGGAAGAGCTCAAGCAGACGCAAGCGACCGGACATGAGGAACTGGTTGCCGCGGTGAAAAGTGCGGAAGCAACGGTTGAGAAGACCAAAGCAAAACTGGAAGAAGTGGAAAAAACCCAACCTACCAATCATGAGCAACTTTTAGCCAATCTTAAAAAGGCCCAGGACAATGTAGAGAGTACCAAAGCCAAGTTAGAACAGACCAAAAAAACCCAGCCTACCCGGCACGATGAGTGGGTTGCACATCTGGAAACCACCAAAGCATCTGTTATATCCGGCAAGTCCACCGTGCAGGTCAGTGAAGCCGCCGTGGCTCGTCAGAAACAATTAACCAACCAATCCGTTGTCTCTCAAGCAGCCCTTGAGCAGGCGCAAAATGCCCTGGACGTAGCCCGAAGCAATTATGTTAAATCTTTAGAAGATCATATCATCGCTCAGAATAACTTAAAAAACGAAGAGATTACAAATAAGGCAGAATTAAGCTCGGCGGAGTTTAACTATAGTGCGGCCTTATATGACCTTAAAACAGTTCAAACGGAGTTGAAAAATGAAGAAGTAACCAATAAAGCCGACCTTACCCAGGCTCAATCTGATTATACAACGGCCTTAGAAGATCTTGCTAAAGCACAGCATGCCCTGGTCAATGAAGAGGTAGTCAATAGATCGGCATTAGCTGCGGCACAGGCCGATTATAGTACGGCTTTACTGAACCTTAAAACAGTTGAAGATAGTTTGAAAAACGAGGAGTTTACAAATAATTCTACGCTTACTCAGGCCAGATCGGATTATGTAACTGCCCTGGAAAACCTCTTGAAAGCCCAAGATGCTCTCAAAAATGAAGAGGTTACCAATAAATCGGCCATGGCACAAGCCGAGAACGATTACTATACTGCCCTGGAAAACCTGCTAAAATCCCAAAATGCCCTCAAAAATGAAGAGGTTACTTCCCAGGCAGATTTAACCTCTGCCATATTTAACTACACAACTGCACTTCAAGCCCTGGCTAAGGCCCGATATGACCTGGATAATTCAATTGTACGATCTCCCATCGTAGGGGTTATTACCGAACGAAATATCAACCCGGGTGAAATTATCGGAGGTACCGGAGGCACCAGCTTGTTGGTTATCGGAAATATCCAGCCGGCTATGGTCGTTGCCAATGTCGCCGAAGAAAAGTTAACTTCGGTTCATCTCGGACAGACCGCAAAGGTAACTTTAGATTCCCTCCCCAATGAAGTTTTGGAAGGCACAATTGTGAAAATCGAGCCAAATACCAATACAGATACCCGGACTTTTAAAGCTCATATTCGGGTCGATAATCCCAATCGGATTCTGAAACCGGGCCTATCCGCCTTTGCTCGAATTCAAAACTCTCGCACCGTTCCTACAGTACCTAAAGTAGCCATTGTCGACTCTGCCGGGAAAGCCAGTGCTTTTGTAGTCGGGACAGATTCCATTGCCCAATTGCGTTACGTTAAGGTGGGGTCAGCCGGAGACGGTCTTGTGGAAATCTTGAGCGGAATCAATGAAGGCGAAAATGTAGTGACCATCGGTCAAACTTTATTGAAGGATGGAGACAAAGTTCGGATCATAAAGGATGTAATTAATTAGGGACCGTTAACCATCCAGCTTCAGGCTCAAGAACCTGCTCCTGTTTGAGCTATGACGGGACTTCCTTTCAATTCTACTGCCGAAATTTCTACCCTGGTCGATCTTCTCCGTTTGAGGGCGCTTCAACAACCTCAGCAGAAGGCTTATACTTTTCTGGTTGATGGGGAAGGAGAAGAACTTCAGATAAGCTACGAGGAACTGGACCGGAAGGCCCGGATGATAGGTGGTTGGCTTCAAAATGCAGGTGTAACCGGAGAACGGGCCCTATTGCTCTATCCACCGGGTCTGGAATACATTACCGCATTTTTTGGCTGCCTGTACGCAGGTGTGATAGCCGTTCCGGCTTATCCACCCAGGTTTAACCGTTCTATGTCTCGCCTTCAGGCTATTGCAGAGGACGCACAGGCGACGGTGGCACTTACCACGAAATCCATTTTATCCCGTATAGGATGTTGGTTAGATCCGACTCCCCTCTTGAAAAACCTACACTGGATAATAACCGATACCCTGGATGCCTTGACCCCTCTTCAACTCTACCTGGGACAGACCCTGGACAGCATCCAACAAGATGAACCTTTGCCGGATTTACAGGAAACTTTAGCTGAGGCATGGCAAAATCCGGCGATAGATGGTAATGCCCTGGCGTTTCTTCAGTACACTTCGGGCTCTACCGGGGTGCCCAGGGGAGTCAGACTCACCCATGGTAATCTATTGTACAATTTAACCCTGATCCATCAATGTTTTGGGCATACTCCCAAGAGTCGGGGAGTTATCTGGTTGCCACCTTACCATGACATGGGACTTGCTGGGGGTATCCTGCAGCCACTTTATGGCGGATTTCCGGTTACACTCATGTCGCCATTTGCCTTTCTACAACGCCCCTTTCGATGGCTTCAAGCTATCTCCCGTACCAGAGCTACTACCAGTGGAGGTCCGAATTTTGCCTACGACTTCTGTGTACAGAAAATCACCCCGGAACAACGAGCCACCCTTGACTTAAGTTGCTGGGAGGTGGCTTTCAATGGTGCTGAGCCTGTTCGTGCAGAAACTCTGGACCGCTTTGTAGAGGCCTTTGAACCCTGTGGCTTCCGTCGAGAAGCCTTTTATCCTTGCTACGGACTGGCCGAGGCAACTTTAATCGTTTCCGGTGGTTTGAAAGGAACCCTTCCCACGGTTCTCAGCGTTCTGAGAACTGCTCTAAAACAGAACCAGGTAGTAGAAGCATCCCCTCTCGATAGTTCTACAAAGGATACCCAAAAACTCATAGGGTGTGGTCGATCTTTACCGGGTCAGAAGATTATTATTGTCGATCCAGAATCCTTAACCCTATGTTCACCTGACCGGGTGGGAGAGATTTGGGTATCAGGACCCAGCGTTGCTCAAGGCTACTGGAATCGCTCCGAAGAGACAAAGCAGACCTTCAAGGCTTATCTGGCAGATACCGGTGAGGGCCCCTTTCTTCGTACAGGAGATTTAGGATTCTTGAAGAAGGGGGAGCTGTTCGTCACGGGTCGTCTGAAGAATTTGATCATCCTAGGGGGTCGTAATTATTATCCTCAAGATATCGAACAGACCGTGGAACAGAGCCATCCGGCTTTACGCCCGGGCTGCTGTGCAGCATTTTCCATAGATCAGAATGGTGAAGAACGACTCGTTATTGTAGCCGAACTGGAGCATTCCTATGATTTAAGACGTTGGAGCATCAAGGAAATAGTTGGGAGCATTCGACAGGCGGTAGTAGAAAATCACGAAATGCACATTCATGCTGTATTGCTACTTAAAGCAAATAGCATTCCTAAAACCTCCAGTGGCAAAATCCAGCATTATGCCTGCCGGGCCGGATTTCTATCTGGAAGCCTAAACGTGCTGGAAGAGTAAAGTCTGTATCTGAATTGAAGGGGATAACTCATACTCTGTAAAGTTAAATTTGAACAATTATTTATACCCCTCTCCCCAGGCTTCAGGAAAGGGGCCGGGGGTGAGGGAGTAGAGCCATAAAATTCCTGTAAAAATAGCTTCTGCGAAAAGTTTTTTCCAGTCTTCAGGAAACCGAAGGTTACTGTTTAGAAGCTCAAGGAATGCCACTGAAATCTCAACTTTTTAAAATTCCTTTCCACAGGTAGTATCAAGAAGTTTTCTATAAATAGGAGCCGGTTTGACATTTACCCCTACTGGAGTCCTATAATTCCCAGGATCGTATAATTACCCCATGAAATAGGGATGGGTATAAGCTATAAGCCTTCTTTTATCCCTTAAAATAAATGGTTCACTCTTTGCATCTAAGTAACCTCATACCAACTAATTTAATTATTCCGTATTTTTCCAGTTGACTTACTCTACGGGATTAAGTAAGTATGGTGTTTCGTTACTTTCCTGTTTAATAGGACACTGCCTGAAACAAATCTTTTCTATCAAAATCTCTCAATACCTTAGGCAGTAAGTGGACCATCGGTTAGATAGAGTGTGATTTTTGCAATTAAAATCCTTTTAATAAGAAAACCTAAAGGAGGCCAGTCATGTCAGAGGTCACTAAATTAGGAAGCCAGGCAAAATTTAAAACCCCTTCAAAGCCATCTGAGTTTCCTGGGATAGCAATGGCCAGTTTACCTGCCCAAAAGTTCGAACGAACTATTGCCCTGGTGGTTGTCATTACGCCCTTTCTCGGGTTCCTTGCTGCCACTATTCTATTCTGGGGATATGCTCTGGGTCTTGTGGAGTTAGGTCTTCTCATCGGTATGTACGCGGCCACCATAATTGGAATTGGAGTGGGGTTCCATCGGCATTTTTCCCATCGTGCTTTCAAAACCAACCGGGTAGTACGGGTTATTCTTGCCATCCTCGGTTCCATGGCTGCTCAAGGGCCTGTCCTTTTTTGGGCAGCTATTCATCGGCGCCATCACGCTTACAGCGATCAATCAGGCGATCCTCATTCACCTCATCTCCATGGGGATGGAATTTCCGGTTTGCTCCGTGGGCTATGGCATGCCCATACCGGATGGCTATTTGTCCACGAAGTTACCGATTGGAGCCATTATATACCCGATTTACTTCGAGATACTCTTCTCTTTAAAGTTAATCGGCTTTATTTTGTTTGGGTGTTCCTGGGCCTCCTTATTCCCACTCTTCTGGGTGGAATTCTGACAGGGACCTGGATAGGAGCCCTCCAGGGATTTTTATGGGGAGGACTCATACGGACCTTTTTGGTTCACCATACCACCTGGAGTGTTAACTCCATTACCCATGTTTGTGGTACCCGTCCCTTCCATAGTCGTGATGAAAGTAGAAACAATTTCTTGATTGCCCTTCTTGCCTTCGGTGAAGGTTGGCACAATAACCACCATGCTTTCCCAGGCTCAGCCAGACATGGGTTAAAGTGGTGGCAGATTGACTGGAATGGTTGTGTTATCCGTATCCTTGAGAGAATAGGTTTAGCCTGGGATGTCAAAGTCCCCACAGCGCGTATGCTCGTAGAGTCCAGAAAGAGTCGTTAGATCAAACCCAGAATGGATCCTATCGAGAAGGGAGGAAAAATGGAAATCCAGAATTCAGAAAATAGTAAACCCACTACCTCATCAGGTGAAAGTAATTTCCGACCCCCGTTTAAAACTTCTACGAATTTACCTAAGATTCCAGGAGTCATAGTCATAAGCCCTTTTGCCCGAAGACTTCAACGAAGTATCGCGCTGGCGGTGATAGTCATACCTTTTCTAGGGTTTGTTGTAGCCATGATTTTAGCCTGGAAATATGGAATTGATCGTGTAGAGGCGGGAATCCTCGTCAGCATGTATACGGCCATCATGATAGGTGTTACGGTCGGCTTCCACCGCTATTTTGCGCATCGTGCCTTTCAAGCTGGTAGAGTCTTACGGATCATCCTGGCCATCCTCGGTTCTATGGCTGCTCAAGGCCCTATCCTCTTCTGGGTAGCTTCCCATCGCCGCCATCATGCTTACAGTGACCAGCCAGGTGACCCCCACTCACCCCATCTCCAGGGAAAAGGAATATGGAACTTAGTTCGGGGATTGTGGCATGCCCATATAGGTTGGATGTTCTCCGATAAAATCGCCAACTCCCTCTATTACGCACCGGATCTTCTTCGGGATCCTACCCTCTTTAGGATAAATCAACTCTATTTTGTTTGGGTATCCCTGGGTTTAGTTATCCCGGCTGTTTTAGGAGGGATTCTAACGGGGACTTGGACCGGGATCTCCCAGGGATTTCTGTGGGGAGGGCTCGTTCGAATTTTCCTGGTAAACCAGGCCTGTTGGGCTGTTGGTTCAATAGGCCATACCTTTGGCAGTCGTCCTTTCAATACCCATGATTACAGTGCGAATAATTTTTGGGTCGCTCTCATCGCGTTTGGGGAAGGATTGCAAAACAATCATCACGCTTTCCCCAGTTCAGCAAAACATGGATTAAGATGGTGGGAACCCGACTTAAGCGCCTGGATCATTCGCATCTTTGAAATGGTGGGTCTTGCCTGGGATGTTAAAATCCCCACATCGCGTATGATAGCGGAGGCTAAGACGGGCTATTAAGGCTACCCCTTCTAGTAGGGGCGTACGGCCGTACGCCCGTACACAGGAGGGAAGAAAAAAATGGGAATTCTAAATCCGAAAGATAGTAAATCATCCGGTTTTTCTCATGGAAAGGGCTCCAACAACCAGATAGATCCTCCAAAACAACCTCAAAATGAGGAAGCCATTCGAACCTGGTTAATCTCTAAGCTTTCTGAATTGACAGAAGTTGATCCTCAAGATATTGAGGTGCAACAACCTTTTGCTTATTATGGCCTGGATTCCAGGCAAGCCGCAATTCTCTCCGGTGAGTTACAAGACTGGTTGGGATGTCGACTTCCTCCCACCCTTGTGTATGATTATCCTAACATTGAGGTCCTTGCTCGATATTTAGTTGGAAAAGCCTAGGATCTACCTCTAAAGGAGATTTACATGACGATAATCCGATATCCTCCTGGTCCAGTGGGTCTACCGTTCATCGGTCATCTTTTTTCTTATCGGCGTGATCCGATTGGCTTTTTAATGAAAGCTATCCGCAACTATGGCGATATCGTCCATTTCAGGCTTGGCCCCAGGAATTTTTTCTTACTGAATCACCCGGATCATCTCGAAGACGTACTGGTAAGACATAACCGAAATTTCGAAAAAAAAGGACAAACCCCACCTGCCCGACAGGTGATGGGAACAGGATTGCTCTATAGCAGGGGTGATTTCCACCTTCGCCAACGACGGCTTATACAACCGGCCTTTCATCGACAGCGTATCTTGACTTATGCAGAGGTAATGACAAAATACAGCCTGGAAATGCAGCAACGATGGCAAGAAGGTATGAATCTGGATATATTAGAGGAAATGACCCACCTGACTTTAAGAATTGTCGGGAAAACACTCTTTGATAGGGATCTTGAATCAGAAACGGGGGAGATCAGTGAGACCTTCAACCTGTTCATAAAGTGGGGCCTCACTCCAGGACCCTTTTATAGATTGTTAGAGAAACTTTCACTGCCCAGTGTCCATCGCCGTCAGAAAGCCTTGAATCAAGTAAATACCTTTGTCCATAAAATGATTAATGAACGTCGGATCAGCGGCGTAGATCCAGGTGATGTGCTTTCTATGCTATTGCAAGCTCAGGACGTGGAGGGAGACGGAAGTGGCATGACGGATCGGCAAATACGTGACGAGATCATGACCCTTTTTATAACAGGTCATGAAACCACAGCCCTTGCCCTGACATGGACCTGGTATTTATTGTCGCAATATCCCGATGTGGAGGCAAAACTTCACGCTGAAATCGATACCGTTCTGGCAGATAGACCTCCCACAGCCAGCGATGTGGAACAGTTACCCTATACCCGGATGGTGTTTATGGAGGCCATGCGCCTTTATCCGCCAACCTGGAGGATATGCCGCAGAGTTCTTGAGGATTACAGAATTGAAAACTATCTCTTGCCTGCTGACTCGGTTATTATGATCTGTCCCTATGTAACCCACCATGATTCTCGATATTTTCCCGATCCTTTTAAATTTGATCCCGAGCGGTGGCTTCCCAGACCAGAAATCAGGTTGCCCAGATGTGCCTATTTTCCTTTCGGAGCCGGTCCCCGACAGTGTATCGGCGAGTCTTTTGCCTGGATGGAAGGAATCCTTTTGATCGCGACACTGGCCCAGAGGTGGCGGATGCGGCTCGTCCCAAACCATCCTGTCCAGATTATGTTAAGTGTGACGCTACGACCTAAATATGGTATGCGGATAATCCTGGAAAAAAGAAAACCTTCGTTAAATCTCAAGTTAACCGATTTTAAATCCAACATAACACCTGTACCTTAATCCAAAACGAGACCTTTTTTATAGAAAAGGTTGGTTAGAGACGATAAACAGAAAGAAAAATGAAACAATATTTTAAAGACTTTTTTCTGTTATTGGTCTGTTTCCCTTACCGCTGGCTCGTTCAGGCTTTACCTTTTCAAATAAGCTGTTCAATAGCTACTCTGTTTGGAAATATCCAATACAAAGTTCTTTCCTCCCATCAAAAACATCGGTTCTTTTCCTATCTTGATTTAGTTTTCGGTAATAAACTCGATACTCGGGAGAAAAAAACCATCCTGCGGGACTTCTACGTTGAGAAACAGAAAAAGATTGTGGATCTTTTTATCCTGGGAAGAAAAGATTACAAAAATTATCTTCAGATTTGCAGTATAGAAGGTCTGGATTATGTGGATCAGGTTTTATCCCAAGGAAAGGGAATGATCGGACTCAACTTCCACTTTGGTTTTGCTCACCTGATTCCACCTTTTGCCCTTTATAAGGGCTATAAAAAAATCGTCGGTTTTCTGGTCCTGCAGTCTCCTATCGAAGGAGTTAATCCCTGGCTCTCCCAACAAGTTCTAAATATCAAGCATTCTATTTGGAAAGAACGCGGGAATTTTCAGATTTTTTCTTCCCTGAAATCTCTTACCTACATGGTTGTAGCCCAATATCAGCATCTAAGACAGAACTATATTGTCAGTGCAGCCGGAGATGGAGCTCTGGGGGAAAGATTTATCTTGGTCGATTTTTTCAATGTAAAACTGAAAGTTCCCCTTGGACCTGCTCTTTTATCCGCAAAAACCGGAGCAGCCCTGGTTCCGAACTTTGTAATCCGACGAAAAGATAATGCGCACCATATTATCTTTGAAGAACCGATTCAAGTAGCTAATGAAGAGGAAGAAACCTTGAAGATGGCCGTTCAGAGATACATTCAACGTCTGGAACATTATGTTTCCCGATATCCGGCCCATTGGGGTTATTGGAATCGGATGGAGATAGAAGGGTTTGAGGGTGGTATACCTTTGATACGGCTGGTTACACGAAAACCTTTTGAAACTTAATAGAAAGGAAGGGGCTACATGTCATCTGTAAAACAAAATCAAACCTTATCCAAGGAAGAGGTTTTTGAAAATCTTCGGACCCTTTTAAGGGATATCTTGAATCCCGAAGATATTGAATTCCTTACTTTGGATACCCGCTTGCAAGAAGATCTGGGTATCAAATCCCTGGATACGGTAGAGATGATTATTGTTATAGAAAAAGCATTTTCTATCCGGCTGGATTCGGTGGATTTTACAAAAGTTAGTACCGTTGAAGACCTGATTAATCTGATCCTGGAACAATCCTGGAACGGTAGGAGCGACCAGCAGATCGCCCGTACTTAATGGAAAAGCTATAGAGGACGGGAGAAAATGGAACCTATCGCGGTTATCGGTATGGCTTGTCGTTTCCCGGGTGCCGGAAATCTAGAGGCTTTCTGGCGGCTTCTCCGGGACGGAGTAGATGCCGTCACAGAAGTTCCGGCGGATCGTTGGGATTTGCAAGCCTTTTACCACCCCGATCTTAAAGCACCGGGCAAAATGAACACGCGTTGGGGGGGCTTTCTGGAGCAGATAGATCAATTTGATTATCACTTTTTCAAGATCCTCTCATGGGAAGCTGCTCGAATGGATCCCCAACAACGACTCTTGTTGGAGGTAGCCTGGGAAGCCCTCGAAGATGCCGGACAGGTGGTAGATCGGCTGGCAGGTACCCGAACGGGGGTATTTATTGGAATTGGACCCGGAGATTACGGTCGGATGCAATTAAGCAATCCTGATTTCATCAATGCTTACACGAATACCGGTAACTTATTATCCATTGCATCGAATCGTATTTCTTATCTCTTTGATTTTAGAGGACCCAGTATTTCCATAGATACGGCCTGCTCCTCCTCCCTGGTTGCCGTCCATCTTGCCTGCCAAAGTCTCTGGACCCATGAATCTTCCCTTGCCCTGGCCGGGGGGGTAAACGTCATCCTATCACCAGAACTTACCATTGGCTTCAGTAAAGCAAGGGCTCTATCTCCCGAGGGTCGTTGCAAGGCTTTTGATGCAGGGGCAAATGGCTATGTTCGTGGTGAAGGGGCCGGTATGGTGGTCTTAAAACCCCTGTCAAACGCCCTGACCGATCATGATCCGATTTATGCTGTTATTCGGGGAAGTGCTATCAATAATAACGGACGCACCAACGGACTCACGGCTCCTAACCGGTGGGCTCAGGAAGAGGTGTTGCGAGAAGCTTACCGGCAGGCCGAAGTTTCACCGGGTCAGGTTCAGTATATTGAAGCCCATGGTACAGGAACCCTCTTGGGGGATCCCATTGAAGCCCAGGCACTGGGGACTGTCCTTGCAATAGACCGTCCTCCCGGACACTATTGTGCTATAGGTTCAGTCAAGACCAATATTGGACATCTGGAAACCGCAGCAGGTATCGCCGGTCTGGTTAAAACCGTATTGGCCCTTAGACACCGCGAGCTCCCCCCGAGCTTACATTTCCACAAACCTAATCCACATATCCCTTTTGAGGAGCTCCTACTGCTAGTTCAACAAACTCTGGGCCCCTGGCCCCAGGAATCCGGTCCAACTCTCGCCGGAGTGAGTTCCTTTGGCTTCGGGGGAACCAACGCCCATGCCGTTTTAGAGGGAACTCCAGGAGTTCCAGAAGCCTATAAACAGGAGAAAGACCTCCCTTTGGATCCACCGTACCTGCTTCCGTTATCCGCACACAGCCAGAAAGCTCTTCAGGCTCTTGTACAGGCATATCAGAGCTTTTTAGGAGTTGGAAATACTGGCTCTGCCGTTTCGTTACGAGATCTGTGTTATACGGCCAGTGTACGGCGAAGTCATCACGACTACCGCCTGGCCCTGGTATTTCGCTCGCGGGAGGAACTCATCCGGTGTCTGGAGATTTTTCTTCGGGGAGAAGTTCACCCGAATATCTCTTCAGGCCGAAAGACTTCAAACTCTAATGACCAGAAAGGAATCATGGATCGATCCCCTCTCGATGGAAAAGAAGACCGAATGACCATGCTTCGGTCTCTGGGTGCCCTCTATACCTTGGGGTATTCCATCGACTGGAGCTGGCTCTATCCAACCGACGGGCAGTGCGTCGGACTGCCCTCTTATCCCTGGCAGCGGGAACGCTGCTGGCTGGAACCTGGCAAACGGAGATAAATAAGTTCCCTTGGCTACTAACCGATTATGTAGGGGCATGGCACCGCCATGCCCCTACGAGGGTTACTGCCTTTCTGAATTTAAGTGTCTTTCTTTACTTAATAAGTTGATGAAAAGCATACGACCAGGCCATTCTACTTGGAAATGCGAGACCTTTTGGGTCCGGCTGTTAGAAGGAACTTTTTTTCTTTTATCTTTTATCTCTTATCTCTTAACTCCCCAGATACTCGCTCAGGTTATTTCTGAGGATAGATCGATCTTCCGGGAAGAAGAGTTTTTTCGTGTTGAGCAACTTGTTGCCATCGGTTCCCGGAGACTCCAGCATCTAAGTGAATCCCCTTCAGCAGTTTCCGTTATCACCGCTGACGATATTCGACAGTCTGGAGCTACGAATGTTATAGATCTCTTCAGGATGATCCCGGGTATGGATGTTATAACCCTGGATGGGCCTCGCTCTGTAGTGTCAGCCCGTGGATTTGCTTCGGAAACCGCCAGAACCATGCTCGTGATGATCGATCGACGTATTATTTTTCTCCATCAACAGGGTGGAACTTTCTGGAGAACCTTCCCCCTTTCTTTAGAGGATATCGAGCGCATTGAAATCCTTCGAGGTCCCGGTTCTACCTTGTATGGGATTAATGCCTTTACAGGGGTTATTAATATCATTACGAAAGATCCAGAAAAGTATAAGGGATGGACTCTCTCCTCTACCCTTGGAGGTAATGAGGAATTAGGCCTCGCAACGCTCATTTATGATCAGGTGTATAATGATAAATTTTCCTATCGGCTCTCCACCAGTTATGAACAGGATACCGGTTTCGATAAGAGCCTGCAGGGAACTCCCTTAGAGGACGCAAAACGTATTCCCAAGGCGACCTTTCGGGCTAAATATCACCTGTCTGAAGATTCAGATTTTCATCTCTCCACAGGTTATCTTACCGGAGACCGATCCGGAAGTTTTCCCGTTCCTGCAAATCCGGCCGGAGAACCGGGTCATGAAGAGTTCGAAAGTTTTTTCCTACAGAGTTGGTATGAAAATCGGTTTTCTCCCACTTCAACTCTTTTTGTTCAAGGATACTGGAATGTCACCAACGCAAAGTTCATCTTCTTGAATCCCGTCTCCGGGATTCGAGAGTTTGATATGGATACTTTGGGTGCAGAATTTCAATATAACTTCTCTTTCCTCCCCCAACATCAATTGGTATTCGGTGGAGATTATATTCTGGATTTTTTGGATGCTCCCCAGGGTAATATCCACAGTCGCCAGGATAGCGCCTTGGGCTTCTATATTCAGGATGAATACAAACCATCAGATCAGTTAACTTTGGTTGCCGGAATACGGGTTCAGGATAATACTCTTTCTGGAACCGATGTGGCCCCCCGAGGAACTCTCCTTTATACTCCCTGGAAGAATCATACCTTTCGATTTGCTATGGGACAGGCCATCCTACCCCCCTCCCAATTTGAGGTCTTTAATGAAACCCGGGTAACTCTACCAACCGGTGCCATCGTTGCTCGACTTTCCAACCCAAACCTGGATTCTGCAATTAATACCGCCTATGAAATAGGCTACCGGACTTATCTGTGGGATAAACTCCGCCTTAACGTAGAACTCTACTATAATGATATCGACAAATTCCCCAGGAGCGCTCCTGCACCACCTCCTCCAGGGGTCACACGAGCTACTTTTATCAGTGATGGATTTAATGGTTTTTCCAAGGGAGTTGAATTAGAGGTCATGACCCCTTTAACAGACTGGTTACAGGGAAGAGCCAATTATACCTATGAGTTTATTGATATTAGCGATGAGGGCGCTTTGCGCCCCGGAGATCTGGATAAGTCAACGCCCCGGCATAAAGTCAATCTGGGATTGAGGGCTAAGTTTCCAAATGGGTTTTCGACCAATCTTCAGTTAAGCTACGTGGATCATACTGCGCCCCTCTCCGATCCAACTATTTCCTTGCCTCCATACACCCGATTGGATGTTCGAGTGGCTAAAACTTTCTTGAATGATACCCTTGAAGTCGCCGTAACGGGTCAAAATCTTGTTGATCCCCATGCTGAAAGTGAAGTTGCCGTCCTGGATAGATTGGTTTTTGCGTCAATGACCTGGCGGTTTTGAAGAAAAAATACCGTTACCCGGAGAAAATTTATAAACTTTTTGATTGACGGAAGAATAAAAAAACGTTAGTATCTAGCCTCCGTAATAATCCGTTTAATTAACAAAAGTTAGTAAAACAACTGTTAACCTTTCGGATAAAAAGGAGGCTCCTATGAAAACCAAAGTTTTAGTACCCTCTTTGCTGGTGGTAGGAATTTTTTTATTCTCCCAGAGTACTTTAGCCGCCAATTACACCTGGATACCTGCCCAGGGAACCAACTGTGATACCACTTGCGGAAGAGCCGGTCAGGTCGCGGTGTATTCTGGAACCGAGGGGAGCAAATCAGGTGCAGCTACGCAACTTTACGTCTGTGGCGTGGATGTTAAAATATATCAGAGACAGAGACAACAATATTCCTCCGGATTTGTCCCCGGTAAGAATGTAGTGGCAACAACGACCTGCAATGTACCTTTTAATGGAAAAGAAAACGTCATACAAAGCTTTGTTTGCTTGTGTGTTCCTCGATAATTTATCCTTCTAAGGAGGAAATCCCTTGTAGGGAAAGAAATTTTTTCCTACAAGGGAGGTTAATGAGAAGTAAGCCCAGGAGACATTTCTTTATCAGCCTAGAAACCTTAAAGTTATTTGTGCGTCTTCTTATAAAGGGATCGAAGGTGGGCAGTTTTTATAATTTTTCTCTAAAAAGGGAGGTTAGCTATGAAAACGAAAATTTTAATTGCCTCTTTAGCTGTTTTACTGACAGGAATTTCTTTAGTAGAAGATCTGGTTTGGGCTGCCAACTATAGTTGGTTAGCTGCACCTCCTGGAACCAATTGCGATACGACCTGTACCAGAGCCGGTCAGGCTCCGGTTTATGCGGGAGCTGAAGGAAGTAAGTCAGGTGCAACGGCTCAGCTATTTGTCTGCGGTGTACCCACATCAGCAAAGAGGGGGAGAAGACAATATTCTTCAGGTTATGTTCCCGGTAAGAATGTAACTGATACCTTTAATTGCCTGGTGCCTTTTAACGGGAAAGAGTATGCCCAGAAAAACTTCGTTTGTTTATGTGTTCCACGATAATTCAACCTTTATAAAGTAGCTTTTATCGGCCTAACTTTCATCTTCCTGGTTCTGTAGGACAGGAGGGAGGAAGTTAGGCTTTTTCATTGATCTCTCCGATCCCACTTAAAACCTCCATTTTCCCCTTGCCTTAAAGACACGTTCAAAGTTCCCGAAGATTTCGATTCTTACCCTTGAACTTATGAAGTAGGCAATCCATAAAAATCCACTTCTGGCAGGAATTATGCACTTGACCGATCAGGTAGGCTAAAGGGTATTGCCCGGGAGTATTTATCTAACTCGCCTATGGGATTGCCGAGCATCCAAATGATCGGTTATATGGGTACAAGGGGTGGCAGAACAATTTGTTGAGACCGAATCTCATCGAATAGGACGAATAGAGATTTAGTCCTTAAACAGGCCAACTCCCAAAGCACCCCTCTCCCGAAGCTTCGGAAGAAGGGGTTCACCAGAAGCTAACCCAGAGATCTTCTCACCCCTCTCCGCAGCGTAGGAGAGGGGCCTGGGGTGAGGGCAGAGCGTTACACAGCATTAACTTTACAAAGTAGCAGGGACACAGCATGCTGTGCCTGTGTTAAGGTCTTAAGCCGTAACCTCTGTTATACAGGTGCATATACGATTTCACAAAACCGGGTACCGGGTTCAAGGGCGCTCCGGATCATTAACATGAAGCTGTATTTCAAAAACCTCCTGCTTTTGCTGGTTTATTTTCCCTATCGTTGGCTAATCCAGACTTTACCCTTTCGGATTAGCTATAAGCTGGCTACTTTATTGGGAAATATCCAATATCTCTTCGCTTCCCCTAAACAAAAACATCAAATTCTTACTAACTTAAATCTCATTTTTGGCGATAAGTTTAACCTTCAAGAAAAGAAAACTATTTTAAAACGTTTTTATGCTACTAAACACAGGATCCTCATGGATCTTTTTATTATGGGAAGAAAAGATTATGGGAAGTATTTCCGGGCCTGTAAGGTAGAAGGTCTGAATTATATAGACGAAGTTTTATCTCGAGGTAAAGGTTTAGTAGTCGTCACCTTTCATTTTGGTCCTGTTAATCTGGTTTCAGCCTATTTAGCTTATCGAGGTTATAAAATAACTCCTTTACTGGTATTGCCCACCCATCTCAAGGATACCAGCCCCTGGGTTTCACAAAAGGTCCTGGGTATTAAAAGTTCCATCTGGAAAACACGGGGAAATTATCAAGTTATTACCTCCTTGAAATCTCTGTTGTCTTTAGTTAGAATTCAGTATGAGTGCTTAAAGCAGAATCAAATTATCGATGCAACGGGAGATGGGGCACTTGGGAAAAGATTTACTCTGGTAGACTTTTTTAATGTAAAACTAAAAGTTCCTCTGGGACCTGTCCTCATGGCTGCAAAAAGCGGCGCAGGGATAGTTCCTGGTTTTGTGATTTTGCAAAAAGACTTTACGCAATATTTCGTCTTTAAAGAACCGATTCAGGTCGAGGGAGAGGAGGAAGAAATCTTAAAAGGAGCTGTTCAGGAATATATCCGGCATTTAGAGCATTATATTTCCCAGCATCCCGATTATTGGACCCATTGGGCACGCATGGAGAAGGAAGGTTTTGAGAATGGAGTTCCTGTAATGCAGGTAATTCCCGGAATAACCGATTAAAACCTCTGGTGAGCTCAGTCAAACTCTATGAAAGAATTCCCCATAAAGCGCTATCTTAAGGATTTTTCTTTACTTCTGGTTTATTATCCCTATCGCTGGCTAATTCAAGTTTTACCTTTCCGGATCGGTTATCAGATAGCCACCTTACTGGGTAGTATCCATTACTTGTTTGTCCCTTCTAAACAAAAACGTAAAATAATCCATAATCTGGATATGGTTTTGGGAGATAAACTTAATTTTCAGGAGAAAAAAGCCGTTGTACGGGGTATTTATATCCATAAACAAAAGGCCTATACCGATCTCTTTATTATGGCGAGAGAGGATTATAAAAAATATTTTGACGCCTGTAGCAATGAAGGGATAAGTTATCTAGATCAGGCCTTAGCCGAAGGGAAAGGTGTTGTAGGAGTAAATTTTCATTTTAGCTCTGCCAATCTGATAGCTACTTATCTGACCTATAAAGGCTACAAAATGAGTCCTATCCTGGTATTAACAGGGACGAAAGGGGCAAGTCCCTGGATTTCCCAGAAAATCTTAGACCTCAGATCTTCGATCTGGAAAGAACGAGGAAATTTCCAGATTATTACCTCCTCAAAATCCCTGGTTTCTGCAGTTATAAACCAGTATCGATCCCTGGCAGAAAATCGAGTTATCAGTGCAGCCGGGGACGGACCTCTAGGAAAAAAATTCACCTTAGTCAACTTCTTTAATGTCAAGCTGAAAGCGCCGCTTGGACCTGTTCTTATGGCTGCAAAAAGCGGTGCGCCTATAGTTCTAAGCTTTGTAATCCGACGGGAAGACGGAACCCATCATTTTGTTTTTAAGGAACCTATCAAAGTCCAGCAAGAAGATGAGGAAGTCTTCAAAGGAATTGTCCAGAATTACTTCACACAATTGGAGTATTATGTTGCGCGATATCCAGATAGCTGGCTTTATTGGACACGTATGGAGAAGGAAAGAGTTGAAAATGGAGTTCCTGTGATTCAATTATTGCTTGCGACAGGACTTACCCATATAGAATAAAATCAAAGAAGATATATGCAATTTTGGTTATTAATCAGAAAGAGGTTTTTTTTCTTCTTTTCTTTACTTTTTGTTTTTTGTTTTCTACCTTCTGTCCCTTCATCCCGTACCGGCACAACCTGCTGTGTCCCTACTTCTTCTTTAGCTTTTATGGATTCGACAGACTCACCGCAGGAAGAAGGAACGGAGATGAGTGGCATCTCTAGCGAAGGTTATGGGGTTTATGTCCTGAATAAAATGGAGGAACCTTTTAATCCAACAGGGTTAAATTCTCCGTATGTTCGAGGAATAAGTCCCCGGGTTAAATGGTGGACCCTAGAGCCTGTGGAAGGTCATTATGTCTGGAGTTATCTCGATGAAGTTTTTCAAACGGCCGCCCAATACAATAAAAAAGTTATCCTTCGGGTTCACCCCGGTGTTTTTACACCCGAGTGGGTCTATCAAGCGGGCGCTCAAAGGGTTCAGCGACCAGACGATAGGGGACGTTCTCCCCGCAAAAAGCGCTTTTCTTCCAACCCTGATAGAGGAGAGACCTTTATAGGCAATGAACAAGGGCTTCCAGATGGTGGACCCCCTGTTCAGGATAGACTGCCTTCTCTACCGGTCCCCTGGGATCCCGTTTATTTAGCTAAGTGGACAAATTTTATCGATAATCTGGGAAAGCGATACCGGGCCAATCCTAACCTTTATGCGGTTGCCGTTGCAGGGCCTACCGTTACTTCAGTGGAATTCCATCTCCGAGGTAAAGAAAAAGACTGGGAAAGTTTTGGGTATACCCCGGCTAAACTACTCGATGCCTGGAAACAATGCATAGATGCCTATGCCAGGGCCTTTCCAAATAAAGCGATTGTCTTAAACATGGCTTTTCAAATCCTAGGAAACCGGGAGCTTCCTCAACAAATTATCGATTATGGCCTCGGGACCTATAAGAGCCGGTTGTTTATCCAGGGAAATTGGTTAAGTGCTAATACCTCCCCCGAAAGGTTAAAGGTCCTGCAACAGTTCAGTAAGCAAACGACGATTGGATTTCAGATGTTGGGTACGGCCAATCGGGTGGGGAACTTACGAAAAGCTATAGAAAATGGCCTTGCAGGAGGAGCGAGTTACCTGGAAATTTATGAGTTTGATGTGGTTAATCCAGAGTTTAGGGAAGATATCCAATTTGCAGCTACCCAACTTCAAAGGGTCTCGGTCAAATCTTCTGAATTTCAAAAGTCCGGTACAAGTAAAAGCTCAGAAACAATAGATAATGGAACCTCCACCCTGGAAGGATCGAAACCCCTTGGCAATGAACTTTCCACTTCTACAATTCGCCAACTAACCCAACAATTGCGCCAGGCTAGAAGGGCACTTTCTACCCGGGACTTACCTAAATCCATAGAGGAATTCCAGGAAGCCAGAAATACCCTGGATCTCCTCCAGAAAGACTATCCCCAGGTTGGGGATCAACTTCTTGAAGCTCAAACCAAACTGAACCAAATCATAGATCATCTCCATCGTAATAACCTGCCTGAAGCCAGGCGATTATATCGAGAAACCCTCCAGATCCTGAGGTCGGCAAAAATAGAAGTTTTAAATGAATCGCCTCTGGAAAAATGAAAGGAAACCAATAAAAATGAAAAGGAGAGTTTTCCTGCTCTCGCTTTTTTATTTAAAAAAGCAAAAACCAAAAGAACCTACGAACCATGATCTTTTCCCTTTTATTTCTTCAGTTAGATTCGATAAAGACACCCTACCTGGGGTCTTTATTTTTTGTCTTTTGTCTTTCGTCTTCTTACTTTTACCGGTAGAACCTTTGTTAGCTGCTGTTCAGACCGATGGTCCATTGGTTGGCGCTGTAACAGATACTTCTGCCAAAGTTTTTGTCCGGACCGATAGTGCCGCGTCTGTGGTTATTGAATTTTCTGAGGATGCGGCCCTTACCTCACCTCTTCAGACTGCTCCTGTTCTGACAGGAACAGATACGGACTTTACAACCCTTATTACGCTTAATGGCCTGAAACCTGAGACGCGTTACTCTTATCGTGTTCTGGTGGATGGTTTTCCTCAACAGATTACTCCTTTTCCCTCCTTTACCACCTTTCCTCCTCCCGGTACAGCTAGAGATTTCCGTTTTGCTATTCTGGCAGATCTCATCAATACTAAAAAATATCCTACCGTTCCGGCTCCGGTTTATACCCAGGTAACCGCAGAGTCTCCGGCCTTTATCCTTCAGATTGGCGATTTTGATCACAGAGATCCTCAGACACTGGAAGAGATGCGGCGCATGCACCGGGAAGTTCGAGGATTATATACTGCTTCGGGGTTTGATTTCTTTTATTACCTCGCTCCTCGATTTCCTTTATTCCATGTTTATGACGATCATGATTATGGAACCAATAATGGGGACAAGACGTTTCCGGGGCGGGCAGATGCCATACGAGCTTTTCGGGAGTATTACCCATCCCCTGACTTGGCGAACCCCACAGGCGGTATCTGGTATAAATTTACTTACGGTCAGGCCGAATTTTTCATGTTGGACCTACGGTCCCAAAGAGATCCCAGTACCGACCCGGATGGACCGGAGAAGTCCATGCTTGACGGGGATCATATTCCCGATGGGCAGAAAGATTGGCTAAAAGCCGGCTTATTAGCCTCAACAGCTCGATGGAAGTTTTTGATCTCCACCGTATGCTTTAATCCCACCTGTAAGCCCAGGGATAGTTGGGGAGCTTATAACACAGAACGGATCGAAATTTTAGATTTTATCCGACAGAACAACATCCAGGGGGTTATCCTTATCTCTGCAGACTTACATTCAGGAGGTGGGATCGATGACGGAACTTTTGCCGGGCTTCCTGAGCTTAATGTTCCCCATACGAACCTTTTGAGTGGAGACTCTGGTCCCAAAGGAACCTGGAGTGAAGGAATTATATCCGGTAACAATGGAAATGCGGGATATGGCCTCGTCACTGTATTGACTAATCCCGATCGAATTGTGTTAGAAGCAAAGGGAGTTCAGGGGGAGCTACGAAAACGACTGGTAATTCCCACTTTTACCGATGTTACACTTTCTTCAGGACTTTCCCCGGAAGGCTATACCTTTGGAAATCCCATCTGGGGTGATTTCAATAATGATGGAAATCTCGACCTCTTTGTGGATAATCACTATGAACTTGCTCCTCGGTTGTATCAAAATAATGGAAATGGAACGTTTACGAATATTCAACAAAACTCCGGTATTGTAGCAGAGCAAGACTATCACGGCTCCGCATGGGGAGACTTCGATAATGACGGGGATCTGGATTTGTTCATAACTATCGGAGCAAGTAACGGAACCGATGTGGGTGGGAAGCGGGATAGATTTTATTTGAATACCGGAGCCGGACATTTCAGGGATATTACCCTGTTAGCAGGGGTTCCCAATGCTTTTGGGAGGGGACGAAGTGTAGCCTGGGGAGATTATGATAACGATGGATACCTGGACCTTCTGATTGGGAATCTGGACACGCCTTTAGTCCTCTATAGGAATAATGGAAATGGGACCTTTACAGATGTGACGGCACAGGCCGGTCTTGGGGGACTTCAGTATCCCGAGTGCGCTTTTGCAGATTATGATAAAGATGGCTTTCCGGATATCCTCTGTGTAGGGGATGGGCCTGATATTTTGCTGAAGAATAACAAACATGGAAAGTTTAAGAATGTCACAGAGGCTGCAGGTCTTGGTCCTCTAACCAATGGAAAAGGTATTGCCTGGGGGGATTATAATAACGATGGTAACCTGGATCTTTTCATATCCAGAGGTTTCAATGATCAAAATGGGAGCCTGTCCTGGAATGCTTCCGTGGTTTCCTTCACCGATAAAATAACCGGTCATACCGGTACAGGATTTGACTTTCAAACGAGTGCAGAGTCCCTTACGTTCGATTTATATGTGGGAAAAAATCACCAGCCCACGTTGGTTTTCATAGGGCAGGGAGGGATTCATCCGGGAGAAATTCCCTTTTCGATAACCGGAGATTCCAGTCTTGGACAACCCATTTATGTACCGGGAGTTAATTTAGGTTTCTTCATTTGGGCAGATAACCTGGATGGAACTTCTTCCACAAGAATCTGGCACGTTCGATGGAGTGGAGATGGTAATGGCAATTACCAATTTTATGGGGTCATTACGGGGTGTTGCCTAACCTCGATTACTCCCTTACAAGGATTTCTCCGCATTACGCCATCCTCTCAAGCGCAAATTTTGAAGGATACCCTTTATAGGAATAATGGAGATGGGACGTTTACAGATGTAACCGATCAAGCTGGAGTCGGAAGCACCAGTAATAACAACGCTGCGGTATGGGGAGATTTCGATAACGATGGTTATCTAGATCTTTATGTAGTCAACTCTGGAAGTGCTTCTGCAGGAGATGCTCCCAACTATCTCTATAGAAACAATCGGGATGGAACTTTTACCAACGTAGCCAGCTTGAGGGGTGTTGAAGCTTTAGGGGAAGGTCGAGGCCGTGGTGCTGCCTGGGGGGATTATGATAACGATGGATTTCTAGATCTCTTTGTTACCAATGGACAGGATCCCTTTCCCTTTCAAAAAGGACCGCATTTTCTTTATCATAACGAAGGAAATGGAAACAACTGGCTTAAGATCAAGCTCATAGGAACCCTAAGCGACCGACAAGGGTTGGGAACCAAGGTTCAGATCAAGAGCGGCCAAACTATTCAATATCGAGAGGCCAATGGTGGTGGAGGTGGACATTATCTTTCCCAGGGAGCCGGCCCTCTCCACTTTGGGTTGGGCCAGATTACCTTGGTTGATCGGATTTCAATCGAATGGCCCAGTGGTATAAAACAGACCTTGAAGAATGTTCCGGTCAACCAGGAGATTACAATTATTGAGGGACAGTAATACTTTGTAAAGTTAAATTTGATCCTATAGAGTTACCCTCACCCCCGGCCCCTCTCCCACGCTGCGGGAGAGGGGAGCTGGGGAGTGAAAGTAGCCCTATGAGGCTAAAATTAAGTAAACAGTGTAGTAGTAATTTGAATAAAGAATATAAAACCCTGGTAAATACATCCTGTATAGTCTCCCTTTCCTTGACCCATGAACACGGATAAAGGCTCAAAGTTTGAAACCGGATCAACCCCAGATAGAAAAAAGAGATTAGAAAACAGCATATCCCAGATCTATCGTCTACTGCCTCCCGAATTACAGTCCCACCGTCTCCCAGACCGGGCGCTCGGAGGGGCTCTGGTGGGAGGTACGGTTGGCGCGATCCTCGGAGCAATGCTTGGAATGGGTTTTGGAATACTAATCGGAGTGCATGAAGGGACTGGTATGGAAATTCTCGGAGCTATTCTGGAGAGTATTTTCCAGGGTACCATTGGAGTCATTTTCATAGGGCTTATGGGGGCAGCCGTTGGAGCCATCATAGGGATGATTTTTGGACCGTTTAAAAAAAATAGCTAATTTGACCGGTCCCTCGTTCCCTCGTCGACGGGAGTCAGGGAGGAGAAATGCTTCATTCCCTTATGGCTTCATTTGCTTACTCGCCCCGGATGGAGTTATAACATTACCATGAAGTACTACTTAAAACACCTGATCCTCTGGGTTGGGTATTTAGTCTGGCTTGTATCGGGGTTTCCAGGACCGACAGCCTATTTGCAGCCAGTATTCGCGGCCCCACCACAACCTCCCTTAACTCCTGAACAACCAACCCAGATACCCCCGACCTATACACAACCATCCCTGAGTTTTGAGATCAATCAAGGCCAAACCGATCCTGAAGTAAAGTTCCTGGTTCGTGGGAGCGGTTACCACTTGTATTTGACCCCTACCGAGGCGGTATGGATCCTTAAGAAGGAAGAAAGGAAGGCTCGAAAGGTAGAACAAATCGAGGATTTATTTAAACAAGATAGCGATTTATACAGGGATACGAGCGCAGTACTTCGAATGCAACTCATAGGTGCTAACCCTCAGCCCCTTATAAATGGGCTAGATGAATTACCAGGCAAGCGCAATTATTTTATCGGTAATGATCCTGACAGGTGGCGTACGGAGATCCCAACTTATGGAAAAGTGGTGTATCAGGATGTGTATCCCGGTGTAAATCTGGTTTATCACAGTCACCAAGGCCATTTAGAGTATGATTGGGTCATTACTCCAGGTGCAGACCTTACGGCTATCCAATTCTCTTTTGAAGGGGTAGAGAAAC
The DNA here is from genome assembly GCA_035559535.1 of Candidatus Limnocylindrales bacterium. Taxonomy (NCBI): domain Bacteria; kingdom Bacillati; phylum Chloroflexota; class Candidatus Limnocylindria; order Candidatus Limnocylindrales; species Candidatus Limnocylindrales bacterium. Next base: position 43,584 of record DATMBG010000006.1, on the reverse strand, counting down.
TTGAAATTGATCTCAATGGGGATCTTGTACTTTACACTCCCATAGGCGAAATCCGGCAACAAAAGCCGGTTATCTATCAAGAGATCAATGGTACAAGGCAGGTAATTCCTGGTCGTTATGTGATACTCAACCAGGAGGAGCTTACGGAGAATCCCTTCCTACAAAAAGACAGAAAGCCAGCTAAAATCGGATTTCAATTGGGTACTTACATGGCTTCCAAAACCCTGATTATAGATCCCGTGTTAATCTACTCAACCTATTTGGGGGGGAGTACCAACATTTATGGTGAATTTGGCCGTGCCATCGCTGTAGATACGTTAGGTAACGTTTATGTAACGGGCACCACGGATTCGATTAACTTTCCTACCCAGAAACCTTTCCAGAATACTTTTAACGGCTTCATCGATGCCTTTGTTGCAAAACTAGATTCCACAGGATCTACCCTCCTCTATGCCACCTATTTGGGGGGTAGTGGCCGTGATTTTAGCTATGGGATTGCCCTGGATCCTCTGAATAATATCTATCTGACCGGTCAGACCAGTTCTCCGGATTTCCCATTGGTAAATCCTTTACAACCCAAACGAGGCGGATTTGATGATGCCTTTGTAGTAAAATTGAATTCCTCAGGTTCTAAACTCATTTATGCCACCTATCTCGGGGGCAGTGAGAGTGATCTGGGTCACAGTATCGCCGTAGATGCTTCTGGCAATGCTTATATAACCGGGGGGACCCGATCCACCAACTTTCCCGTTATGAACCCCTTGCAGCCAAATAAGGGCGCAGATCTTTGTGCCCTTCCTCCCTGCGAGGATGTCTTCGTGGCCAAGTTAAATTCAACAGGCTCTGCCCTTGTCTACTCTACTTACCTGGGGGGGAGTGGTCGAGAATCGGGTTATGATATTGCAGTCGATACCCTGGGTAATGCTTACATCATGGGCACTACCGAGTCGGTCGACTTTCCGACAGCTCAGGCTTTGCAACCTTCCTTTGCGGGGGGAGATTCAGACTTCCCCACCGATGCCTTCGTGGTAAAACTAAATGCTACCGGTACTGCTTTTATTTACTCCACTTATTTGGGTGGCAGTAAGGGAGAAACTGGGCACGGGATTGCCGTAGATAAATACGGTAATGCCTATGTGACCGGTTTTACCCGTTCTTTAGATTTTCCCACCGTGAATGCCCTGCAAGCAGTTTTTGGGGGGGGTTATACCAATCCCAGTGATGCTTTTGATGCCTTTGTCGCAAAGTTGAATCCAACAGGGTCTTCTCTGGTTTTTTCGACCTATCTCGGAGGTAGTGACTTTGACATCGGTAACGATATCGCCGTGGATACCTCCGGGAATATTTACGTGGTTTGTGATACCAGCTCACCCGACATGCCTACAGCAAATTCTATACAATCCACTTTTGGAGGAGGATTTAGCGATGCCTTCCTAGCGAAGTTGGATGCCACAGGTTCTTCCATTGTTTATGCAACTTACCTCGGCGGTAATAATGATATTTTCCGAGAATTTGGTCTTGCGGTGGCCGTAGACGCGGCAGGTGCCGCTTACATAGCCGGTGGAGCCGCTTCAACCAACTTCCCAACCGTAAATGCGCTTCAACCAAATTTTGGGGGGGGGTTCGGAGACGCTTTTATCGCTAAAATTTCTGACACAGTCCCGGTAGCCTACACGGCAGATTACAATGGAGATGGTAAAGCCGATATTGCCCTTTATAGACCTTCTACCGGGGAGTGGTTAGTTCTGGGAACTTCTCCTGTATTTTTCGGATCCTCTGAAGATATTCCGGTTCCAGGCGATTATGATGGAAATGGAACTGCAGATTTTGCCTTCTGGCGACCTTCTACAGGAGATTGGCATGTTCTTTTGAATGGGAGTGAGGACGTTCAGAATTGGGGTATCCGGGGAGATATTCCAGTTCCGGGGGACTATGACGGAGACAAAAAAACAGATCGTGCTATCTGGAGGCCTGCGACAGGAGAATGGTGGATTTCTTTATCGGGATCTTCCCCCTCCAATCCCATTAACTTTATGGTTACCTCCTGGGGTATTGCCGGAGATATCCCTACACCGGCCGATTATGATGGAGATGGAAAAACGGATATAGCCGTTTTTCGACCTTCCAACGGAACCTGGTACATCCTTAACTCCAGTGGAGGGAGTACTATTTCCATCCTGGGACAGCCGGGAGATTTTCCGGTACCTGGAGATTACGATGGCGATGGACTGGCTGATGTAGCCATCTGGAGATCGGTCACTCATACCTGGATCGTTTTGCTCAAAAAAGGTGAAATGGTTCAAAAAGTATCACGACCTGGCGATTTCCCGGTTCAGGCAGATTTTGACGGGGATAGACGGACTGACTTGGGAATTTTTCAGGCTTCTACGGGAGAATGGTTTATCCTGACTTCTTCCTCCGGGTTTAGAATTTCTACTCTCAATATATGGGGTCAGCCCGGAGATATTCCTGTAGCGGCCTCGGGTGGAAGATAACTCTAAGGAAAATAACCAGCCCCTTTAAATATACGTGGTTAACCTGAGCAGCAGAGATACCTCCATACAGGAGCAAAAACGGGATATCCATTCCTGTCCAAGGGGGTTGCTATATCCAAAACAATACTCATGTGCGCATCGCGATAGGTATTTCCGGTTCGAGGAGGTCTGGTAGTATAAAGTTGATGGCTGTAATTGTACCAGGAATTTGCGCTGTCTACATTTACAGGTTCGCCCGGGTATTGCTGGGCTCTCCAGATGGGTACAAGAACATCCAGTGCAAAATCGTTAATATGACCAAAACCGTAATAACGATTTGCAGGAGTTACATGGGGTTGGAGTAACCAGTTTGCAGGTCTGATTCTTGGATCTCCCGGCTGACTGATGGTATCAAAAGGTGAAGCAAAGGTAATGACGCGACTGACCACGTTATCCTTAGCAATATAGGCTGCATGTCCTCCTCCTTGAGAATGACCCGCCAGAATGATCTTGGACCAGTTAATTTGATTACCATTGATAAGAAATTCTCCCCATCCTTCTTGGGGAAACTGGTAATTTAAATATTGCAATAGTCTGGTGAGTCTGCCGACAATGGAATTTGCAGGATCTACATTAACAAGGGGAGAGGTATTGACCCCATAGATAATTTCGTGGCGGACTCTACCATAACAATCAGGATCGTTTTGGCAAAGACTTCGAACACTGGGTTCATTAGGATAACTCAACCCAATAACCGGTATGCCGGTATCTGAAACGACTTTAAGGAGATGTTTAACCCCGCTGGGCTTCGCTTCTGTACCCGGTAAAAACACGAAAAGTCTGTTTTTCCTTGGAACCCGTAAATTTCGATAGGCAATATGCGGATTAGGATAGGTATTAATATTGGGGTCTGTTTGATAAGGCCGAATGATATGAACCTCTCTTCTAATTTGTTCAAATTCGGGTGGTAATCTACCCACAGGGCTCCCCCTCCCAATTTGGGTACATCCCAGAAGAATTACAAGTAAAAAAAGAAGAATTCCCTGGTTATAGAGAATGAAAAAGATTTTATGAATAATAGACATCTCATCTTTACACGGCATTCTATTCTTGGCAACACATATACCTCCACACCGGAGCAAATACCGGTTCTCCATTTTTGTCGAGGGGTGTTGCTATATCGGATACAATCATCATATGAGCTTCCTTTTGGATACCTATACGGACGTTTTTTACTGCAGAAGGTTCCAAAGCAGTATAAAGTTGATGACTATTATTATAGGGAGGACTTGTTTTATCAACATTCACGGGTTCCCCAGGATATTGTAAAGTTCTCCAGATCGGTACAAGAACCGTTAATGCAAAATCCTCTACATGACCAAAACCATAATAACGGTTACCCGGGGTCACATGGGGTTCAAGTAACCAACTGGCAGGTTTAATTTTCGGATCCTCCGGTTCGTTGGGCGAATCAAAAGGTGCAGCCAAGGTAACCACACGACTCACCAGATGATTTTTTGCAATAAAGGCGGCATGTCCCCCTCCTTGGGAATGACCTGCAATGATAATCTTTGCCCAGTTAATCTGATTACCCTCCCTAAGAAACTCCCCCCATCCTTCCTCCGGAGATTGGCGATCCAGATATTGCAGCAGCTTGATGAGCCTGTTCATAATAGAATTTGCACGATTTACATTAACCAGTGGAGATGTATCCGCTCCGTAAATGACCTCTTCCCGAACTTTACCATAGCATTCCGAATCACTCCGACAGAGGTCTCGAACACTAGGCTCATTAGGATAGCTTAGCCCAATAATGGGGGTTCCGGTATCCGCAACTACTTTAAGTAGTTGCTTCACGCCACTGGGTTTAGCTTCGGTACCCGGCAGAAACACAAAGAGTTTATCTTTCCCGGGAACCTCTAAATTTCGATAAGCAATATGGGGATGAAGGTAGGTATCAATATTGGGGTCGGTTAGCTCGGGTTGAATGATATTCACATCTTTTTTGATTCGATTGATTTTTTGAGTTTGCTCGGAGGTTCGTTGGCTCTGGGTTATGAGGATTTTTTTGAAGAAGTGATGTCTTTTAAGGAAAACTGCAAATAAAAGAATTACCAGGATACTTACATACAGAATAGGTCGAATTTTACGCATGACGATCTCATTGGATTTAATTTTAGATATTCCTCTCTAAAAAATAAGGAGCAAGAACCACCGGCTCTTAAAGTGAGACATAACTTACCAGCGTTTATCGACAATAAGATAGGCTTAAAATCCAGATTTATCAAGCAATATTTTGAGTAAGGACAAAGCATTCATCGGTGAAAGTAGGAGAGGATAACCCTGACCGTTGAAGAATGCCTCGTCCTCAAAACAGAGAAGGGGGTCAGGCAGCGGATTTGTATGGCTTTTCACCAGAACCCTTCAAGGCCTGCTTCATCTTAGCTAACTTAGTCGTTACTTTATAGTAGAAAAGCCGGGTATACTGAAACTCTCTTCTAAGAATTTCACCCCATGTGAAAGGTTCTATATACTTTTCATCAGAAAGATCTATTCCCAGGACATCCTTATCTTTTTTAATATCCATCAGCAATACAATTCTTTTACTCTTTCCAAAATTCCAGGCCTCATGAACAAAAGTATCATCAAATACAATGCATTTTCCCTCCGTCCAGGTTTTAGTTTTTCCCTGAACGGTTATGCCACACCCTTCTGGAACAATCAAGCCAAGGTGACAACGCAGCACATTTCCTTCATAACCCTTATGGGGTCTTATATAGGTACCCGGAGCCAGACACGAAAAACCCGCCGTCATCAAACCCGGAATAGCTTCAATAATCCTGGTAGTTTCCGGACATAAGGCACAGTTTTCCTCTATCTTTTGCCCCCTCTCCTGTTTATATCCATTGTATAAACCAAAGGCAGTCCAGTCCTTATTATAAAGGTGTTTCTCGTACCAGGGATTAAAATTCTCCCCCTGGAGCCGCTCAACCTCTGCTCTGATCTTTAGCCAGTTAGATTCAAGGAGTTTTACAAAATCAAAATAAGCGGGATTATAAAACATATTCTTTATCCTTTGTCTTTTTTTGTCCCTTGCCTAGAGTCCTTAGACAAGGGACAATGAGTTATTTTTCCCAAAGGTAAATCTTTGCGTTGTAGGATTCATATACGACCTTGAAATTTGTGTTAATATAGTTTAACACTTCAGGCGTATTTAGCTTGTTAAACATACTGTTTGGGACGGCCGCAATCCAGACCCGTTGATGTTGGTTTACAGCGTCTTTTAAATCTCGTAGTCCTATGAGAGAGGGTACACCGATAGATTTATCCTGCAATATGAAGTCCTTTCCCTGCTCGGCATATACTACGATGAGGGTAGTAAAACTTTCCAGAAAGGCATCGGATTGCCCGGCATAATACTTTGTCACATCAGGAGTTGCGCTTATCACATAATCTCCTTCCTGCCAATGGTCTCTTATATACTGATTGGAGGTCTTTTGATCCGACTGATAGGTACGGTAGCGCGTATCCACGACTCCGGTATTAGGAAGACTCGATAGTCGGTACAATTGTAAAATAAAAGGATTCGTGGCAAGGAATAGAACCAAAAGAGGAATAACCAGGATCATCGTATTGATCCAGCTTTTAGTTTGAGAAATAACCCCTTTGCCAAGGGAAATGAGATAATCTCCGTAATAAACACAGGTAGCCGCAGCCAGAATAATTAGATACGGTTGAACATGATAAAGATATCGGTTGGTAGGCAAGGGAAAGAGGTTGGTGAACAGAAACCAGACGGTAATCAGAATAGTAGCAAAGAAGCGCAATCCCGGATTCATAACAAAAAGGGGTAATCCGACGAGGGATAGGGCTGTCATAATTGAATGATTCTCAGCCCGGAAAAAGTTATCCACATAATAATACGGATCGTATAAAGGATCGAAAAAAACAGGTGCTAAAGTTACTCCACTTAAGAGCCCTTCTCCAATTACCAGGTATTTTGCCGTATAAACCTTACGTCGGAATCCCTGGACCAGAACAACCGTTACAATTCCTATGAGAGCCGCCCAAAGATGGGGCTCTTTTATCCATTTGTAATCTTTCCATCTAACCAGAACCAGACCCAAAGCAAGAGCTCCAAGCATAAAGCCGGTTCCTTCCCAGGTCAAGAACATCCAGATATATAAAACAGCAATAGGGTAGATGTATCGAGGTCTTATTCTTTCTTCATTGATGGCCCGGTAGAAGAGATAGCTAACTATCAGACCCAAGGTATGGGTAGGTTGTGGATAGCGATCGTTTTGTGCCCAATGGATAGAAAGAGGAATGAACGCGAAGATAGCGGAAGCGAGTAGACCTATTCTTTTATTGAACAATTTACTCCCCACGTAAAAGATCAGAAAAATACTGAAAATTCCATATAGGGCTGAAGGGAGACGCAAAGCAAAATCGCTAACTCCGAAAAGTAAGAAGGAAATGGAAATGGGATAAGGAAGCAGTTCATAGGTTACCAGGGGTTTCTCATAAATTCCCAAGGTCCTGAAAGCATACCCACGGACAAGAATGGATAGGGCATCCCGCAGGGTTCCACATTCATCTCCGTTGATGGATTCAAAATCTATATTATGAATTCGCAACCAGGTCCCACAGATCAAAATAACCAACAAACACCCCAATTGAAATTTTTTACTCTCCTCCAGAGTAGTTAAGGTGAGGGTATCAACAGGAAGGCGAGAAACCGAAGGGAGGTAGCGTGAAATACCATTTCGCATTACCTTTTTAGCTTCCAAAATGAAAGCCAGTTTGAATCCTATCAGAAGCAAGATAGCCACGGCAATAATCCAGGGTTGAAAGGGAAAAGAATAATCAAAGCGTACATCATACTGGAGCAGGTAGCAAATACCCAGAAAAAGGGCAGGAGGAACGTGAGCGAGGGTATCTAAACTAAGGGCCTGATTTAAACCAACGGGTAATTTACTCCTCCCGGCTTTCTGCCGAATGCTTTCGGGATTAAGCCGATAGCGTAAATAGCCGGAGAGAATCCAGAAGAATACCATGATCAGAGCACCTGCCAACATATAAGCCAGCAGGAGTAGCCAGGCGATGGTTTGAAGATTACTCGGTAGGGTTATAATTTTTGCGTTTTTCTTGAGAAGACCCCAGGGCAGATCCGGATATTTCCCCACGATTCGGGCATCTTTAAGTAAGGACTTTGAAGGGACTGTCTCCAGGGAGTGTTGCGGACTCAGATCCTCTACAGGTAAGGTTTTCCAGGAAGAATCGGATTTAAACCATTCTACCTCGCCATTTTGATGAACCATGAGGCCATCTACAAGTAAGGCCTGTGAGGAGCGCTCCCCGTGAACACTCACTCCTATCCTGTTCGAGCCCGGATGGATAAAAGGAGTAATGTTATAGATATCCAATGATCCCGATAGCTGACCGGATTTAGAGGGAGCGGGGGAGCCGGTTCCTTCAGCCGGATTCTGAGGAACTCCAGCAGGTATGCGATTTGTAGAACGGGTAGGCGTTACCGGAGCGATAGAAGTGGTCGATGTAACGATATTTGTGGTGCTGGTGGATTGAATGGTGGGATTAAGGGATTGATCAATACTCGCAATTTCAATACCGTTGACTTCTAAATTATAGCGCTGGCTGGCCGCAACACGAATCCAAACCTCCCGGATTCGGTGGGATAAATCCAGTACTTTCTGGAAATAGGCTGTTCGTACCTCTGGATCCGGATACCAGATCCACTCCCCGTGTGGAGCCTCTGTAATAAGCTGAGGATGCGTGGGGGGGATTTCGATAGCCGTGACGGAATCCTCCGTAGCTCCATAATCCACGTTGAGGGGGTAAACCCTTTCTATATTGGCAGGGCCCAGGACTTTAGCAAAAGGCCAGTTACCATCATCGAACGACGGACTTGACCACAAAATAGTTCCCTCTCCCTGTCTTTCCTCAACAATCTTAACCTTCCAGGTACCATCTGAGATGAATCGAGTTTCTTGATTCACATCATCGACATAAGCCCCCTCCACTAAAGTTCGACCTGTTCCGGGATAAACGGATAATCGAACCAAGACCCCAATTACATTCTTTCCGGTACGTAAATAGGGAGTAATATCATAAACCCCAGAAACATTGATGGCATGAAAAGTCTTTTTACCTACAGATATTCCATTGACCAAAAGGGTATAGGAATCCGGGGCGGCCACTTTAATCCAGGCATGATTAACTTTGCGCGGCAGGTAAAGATTTTTGCGGAAATATCCCTGGGGTGCTTCTGTCTGAGTCGCGATCCACTGGGCATTTCCCCAGCTCAAGGGGTAAGAATGAATGAGTGTACGGTTGGCGTAAGTATTCCAAACAAAATAGCCCAAAAGGGCTCCAAATCCTGCAACCAGGAGCGCACAGGTCAGCGAAATAGGGACCTGGAAACGCGAGGATGAAGATGCAGAGAGAGTCCCCTCACTTCCATATCCCTCTATCATTCCGTCCTTTTTCTCTATATCCCCACGCTCTTCCATAAAAATACCTGAAGTGTCTAAAGCTAAAAGAAACTTTAAACACTTTACTATCAGCCTCCTATATACCTCCGGCCAGACTATCTGTCATCCGGTTATTGAGAACTCGATCTAAACTTCTTGATAGTAAATAGGCAGCCTTAGCCTCTTTGGGTTTTTCCATCTTGACATAGCAATCCCCAATGTTAGAATAAGCATTGGCTTTCAAAATGCTATTGGTAGTTTTAGCAATAAAAGTCTGATTTTCTATGATGCTTTGTTCATAATTACCCATATCAAAATAGGCTTTCCCCATATAAAAGTGGGCTTGTAACTGGCGAGGATCGATCTCTAGAGCAGCCTTCCAACTTTGGATGGCACTATACTCATTGGAACCGGCATTAAAATAATCTAATCCCTGCTGAATATAGAGGGAAACCAGATATTTCTTTATCACCGGATCATCCGGACTCATCCTCAGAGCCTGTTGGTAAGTCGCCAGGGTTTCCAGGGTTTTACCTTCCTTAGAAAGAAGAGTTCCTCGATAGATATAATACTCAGGGGTATCTGCTCGATTTAGCTTATAGTAAACTTCACCCAAATTTTCACGGAAGACCTGATGATAAAAAAGTTGATTATTCAAACGTTGGGCTGAAAAATATTTTATCAAGGCCTGTTCGTAGTTCCCCTGAGCCAGGTAATTATCTCCCTCTATCTGTTCATACTCGGCCAACATACAGGGCAGGAATAAACCAAGGCTATAAACAAATAAAAAGAAAAGAACCATTCCAATCCTGCGTAATATAACCGATAAAGGCAGATACTTAGATTTCTCTATACCTATAGGTAAACCCGTACTTACGAGAAGTACCCCTCCGGCCATAGTCAGATACCAGCCCCAGCTTAAAAAGTAAAAAGTCGAATCGATCCGATCCAACAAATAATCTGTTTTAAATCCAGGTATAAAACTCGGCTCAAAGGCCAGATTATTAGGAGGGAGATTCACGGTACTGAAAAACAGAAGCTTCATATGCTGGTCATTGATATCCACTAAAGGCTCTAAAAGGTTTGAATGGAAGCACGTCAACTTAGCAATGAAGGTTATCCCTAGAAGTAAAGATGCCGTTCCAATGGGGATCCGAAGGAAACGAAAGGGGCGAAAAATAGTCAGACTTCCCAACATTCCAAATATCAGAGCCAGATTTCCAAAGGAGAGACGAGGAATGGCATGTAATATTTCCATTAATCCAGGACGTGTATTATGACAGGCTATCTCGGGTGCTGAGATGGTTAAGCTCATGTAGGAGAGAAGTTTACACCCGGGATTCCCCAGGGAGTTCTCTAAAATAGGGGTAAGATAACCTCCTGCAGGGATGGTAATCTGGTCATTATACCACCCCAGAATAAAGCCGCCTAAAAAAAAACCGGCTCCTATACCCGCTAAAATAGTCGCAACCGACAAACTCTCTAAAAGATTTATCAGGAGATCCAGTCCCTTATCGAGGGGTTTAAAAAGTCTGACTGGCATAAGACTGCCATCTGGGGTCCGTTGTAAAACATAAGGTAATTTGTGTTACTCCCCACAACGGACCACAGACCTAAGACCTACTGCTGAAATTTCTTAAAAACGATACAACCGATCGTTCCCCCAAAACCGAAGGAATTGGATAAGGCTACATTAACCTCTGCAGGCCGTGCCTTATTTGGCACGTAATCTAAATCACAATTGGGGTCTGGGGTTTCATAGTTAATGGTGGGAGGGATGAGATTATTTCGAATGGTTAAAACGGTTGCAACCGCTTCAACTCCTCCGGCGGCACCTAAGAGGTGCCCTATCATGGACTTGGTGGAGCTAACGGCCAGCCGATAGGCATGCTTACCAAAGACTGCTTTGATAGCAGCAGTCTCTATAGCATCATTGAGAGGAGTGGAAGTCCCGTGGGCATTGATATAATCTACTTCCTCTGGTACCAATCCTGCATCCGCCAGGGCCATTTTCATGCATTGGGCAGCTCCTCTTCCCCCAGGGGAAGGTGTGGTCATATGATAGGCATCTGCCGTCAGTCCATAACCCACAATTTCCGCTTTGATATCCGCATTCCTTTTCAGAGCATGTTCCAGAGACTCCAGCACGAGAAGACCACATCCTTCTCCCATGACAAAACCATCTCGATCTCTATCAAAAGGACGGCTGGCTTTTTGAGGCTCTTCATTCCGTCGAGAGAGGGCTTTTAAGGCATTAAAACCCCCAATGGCAAGGGGAGTAATTTCCGCTTCGGTTCCACCACTGATCATGAGGTCGGCATCGCCTCTCTGGATAATCTTAAAGGCATCGCCAATGGCATGGGTTCCCGCAGCGCAGGCGGTAGCTACAGCCAGATTGGGGCCTCGAAATCCAAAACGGATAGAGATTTGACCCGAAGCAAGGTTAATCAAAAGGCTTGGAATAAAAAAGGGAGAGATACGTTTGGGACCTTTCTCCAGGAGGAGCTTGTGTTCTTCCTCGATGGCCGGGAGGCCACCTGCTTCAGACCCAATGAGGACGCCGGCACGATCCTTATCCAGATCATCTAACTTAATCCCTGCATCTTGCACAGCCATTTCGCTGGCTGCCAGGGCATAATGAATAAAAGTATCCATTTTCTTAACTTCTTTTTTATCTATATATTGAAGAGGATCAAATCCTTTTACTTCGCCGGCAATCTTAATTGGGAAGTCTTGAGTGTCAAATCGGGTAATATAGCCAATCCCCGACCTGCCGGCACAAAGTCCTTCCCAGAACTCCTGGACGTTATTTCCAAGAGGTGTAACCACTCCTAATCCTGTAACAACCACTCTTCTTTTGTTCATAAGTTAACAATTGTTTTAATAAACAATTAACAACCGGTAATTGATAATTGTTATTGTACATAACCCAGGGATCTTAACATCTGCCTAAATTGCTTTTTATTTGTACTCGACCCTGCACGCGCTTGCTGAAAAGAACCTAACCATTGATCCAGTTTAGCCTCCAATTCCTGAGCTTTTTCAGGATAAGCCTCTATAAGATTTCTCTGTTCATTTGGATCATAAGCCAGGTTATACAATTCATGCTTGCCATTAGACAACCAGATTAATTTCCAAACTCCGTTGTAAATAGCCTTTGAACTATCTTTAGAGGATTGGTTGGCAAAGTTCAAAATTTCAGCCGGGGTCAGATTTTCTTTCAAAATGGCTTTGCTCCCATCTTTAGATACACTTTGGGCCTTGTCTTGGCCGGCTTCCCCTAACAACCAACCCCACCACTCCGAATAAACAGGCCTGGGTTGTTCTAATGAAACAACCCTCACGTCTTGGCTCTCCGGAGTGATCAGATTTGCACCTTGAACATGGGAAGGTATTTGACCTTCCAGACCTGCTAATGATAGAACGGTTGGTAGAATATCCACCAGAGAGGCATAGCGAAGGTCCACCCCCGGCTGAATCCGTTCCGGATACCAAAAGATCAAAGGGATGTGGAGTACAGTATTATAAAGATAAAAATGATGATTCATCAGGTTATGTTCCCCGATATACTCTCCGTGGTCTGCCGTAATAATGACCAGGGTGTTCTTTAAGAGTCCCTTCTGTTTTAGAAATTCAAGTAATTTTCCAATCTGTTCGTCTACAAACCTAATTTCACTATCGTATAAAGCTTTTAAATATTCGAAATCTGCCCGGGAGGGTTGTACTTCTCCGGTAAGATATTTGTGAAAAGCCCGGCGATGGGCGTTAACTTTTTGAACTTTAGAAAGATCCACCTGAGTAAGATCCAGGTCCTTAACAAACTCGCTGAAGTAAGGTTCTCGAGCCCGATAGGGGGAATGGGCATCGTTAAAATGGACAAAGGCAAAATACGGAAGCCCTGTATGAGCGGTGGTACTGATCCAGTTAGAAGCCAGATCCACCGTTTTCTTGGAATTTGCTCCGATATCATTATAGACAAACCGTTCGAACAATCTCTCAAGGGTTAAATTAACCCGACGATCCAGATTAACTCCTATGGCTTCGTTAAAGCCTTTTGTCCCTCCCACCATTCTTCCTACAAAGGGATTATTATAGATACTGAAAGTGCGATAACCATTTCTGGATAAAATTTCTGCCAGGGTAGGTAGATCCTCTGGTAAATGAGTATTCAGATAACCCACGCCATGCTTGGAGGGATAAACTCCCGTAAACAGAGACATATGGGAGGGAACCGTCCAGGTCGAAGGTGAGATGGCATTTTTAAAAAGTCTACCCTCTCTGGCTATCTGATCAATATGGGGCGTGGTCTGCCGATAATGTCCATAACAAGAAAAACGATCGGCTCGGGTTGTATCCATGGAAATGATCAAGAAATTAGGCCTTTGATCTGAAGAGGAAATTTTTTTGGCCATATAGAACTCTTGTTCATTGTTTTTTTCCATCAAAAACAATCCGTAATAAACCATCAGCAAAATTACCAAACTGAGGGGAATAAACCCTCTGCGGCTCCCACCCCACTTTGAGATAGGAAGGAATTTAAACAGCAGCCAGCTCAAAATGGCTGAAAAGGCGGCCACAAGTCCAATATAGAGAAGGTTACTGGGGGCTCGTCCCAAAACGGGAAAAACTATATCCAGTAAATAAACCGTTATTTCTACAAAAAGAGATATTCCGAGAAACAGAGAAAAGTAAAAGGATTTTAGCTTTTCCTCTTCCCAAGGGACATCCCGTAATAAGGAACCCTTCAAAAGGGCAGCCATCAACAATCCCCCTACGACTCCAACGATTCCATAGAGGAGTGCAGCCTTCAGGAAAAAGAGGAAGTTTGCCAGAATGCTCCCGGTGGTAAACAATAAAAATATCGATTCCAGGAAGCTAACCAAAAAACCGGTCAAAATACCGCTCCAAACCCCGGCCTTTATGTGAACTTTCATGTTACTTTCTTGTTGTCTATATTGTCTGTTATCTTTGTTTACTGTAAAGAATAACAGACAAAAGCCATTAAGATCTTTTTACCAATCGAAGCATACGGTCTATCTCACCTTGGGAAAAAGTTCCGAAGGAAAAAAGCAGGGCAAAGTAGAGTCCAAAATCGACAATAATAACCAGCCCTAAAAGTAAGTAAGAAAGATCCCGAACCAAGTAAAGGATCGCTCCTGTTATAAACCCTCCCAGCACAGGTTTAACTGCAGTTGTAAAGAGAGCAATGGAAACCCCTAATCTTCTGAGAAGGTAGTAGCCTACTACATACAGGAGAATTTCAGTTATCAGAGTTGCAAAACAAGCGCCGATATAACTAAATATCGGAATCAAAACCAGATCCAAGATAGCGTTCACCACCAGGGCGAAGATCACCAGATACGTATAAAGATGTTGCTTTCGCAGGATTGTGAAAATATGCTTATACTGGGAGGAAAGGAAAAGAAAAATAGAAGCCCAGATAAGAATCTTTAAAGCCGCCGCTGCTCCCTCATAGCTACTTCCAAAAAAGAGAAGGATGATTCGGTCGGCGAGTACCGTTGTTACAATAGCGATAGGCAAACTCAAAATCCACAGGAACTTCAAACTCTTCTGATAGACCTTTGCAAAATCATCCTGAGAATTCTCTGCTAATCGGGTAAAATAAGGAAACATGGAGATAGCAAGGACTTGAGGAAGCATATTTAACGCAGCCAGAAGTCTATAAGCACTATTATAAAAGGCAACCGAAACTGCCGTATCTATAATTCCCAAGATAAGCGTGTCGACCTGCCAAGTAATCTTCCGCAAAATGGCCCCAAAGCCTAATGGGACAGCCTCCTTTAACAGGGAGACCCAGTACCTGAAATTGATCCTAAGTTGAGATCGACCGTATTTTCGGATAGCACAGAGATAATAAAAAAACCATACAAGCAGATTAGCTCCCGCAAGGGCCAAAAATGAGCTAACGACCTGTCCTTTTCCTTTAATAACCAGCAGGTAAATAAGCCCCAGAAAGAAAACTTTTTGTAAGACAAACCCAAGGTTATTAATTTCCATGCTCTCAAAGGCACGGAAAACGGCAACATAAATATTCGGTTGAATAGTTGCAACCGTGGCAATTCCGGCAATATAAAGAGGGTACAAAAGCTCTGGAGTCAGACGAAAAAGACGAGCAGCCAGAATAATTAAGGCTAAGGTTATAATAGCCAGAACCCACAACAGAGGAAGAGCCTGGCCTATGTATTTATTAACATTTTTTTTATCTAAAGTAATATCTCGAACCAGTACAAGGGTTAATCCCATCTCTGCAAACAACTGAAAGGCTCCTACAAAGGCCATAATATAGGAGTACTGACCGAACCCTACGGTTCCTAAATAACGGGCCAATAAAGAGAAGGCTAAAAGTTGTAGAAGAGATCCCAATCCCAGGGACAGGACACCTTCAATAGAATTTTTAAATACATTTCGCTCTGGGTTCATCTGCTCCGATTTTTTAGTTAGTTCTCATAGGAAAAAGTTTTAGAGAATGGGTATCTGTATCTATAAAGCAAAGGAAACGTCATTAAGGAAACCAACAGGTGTTTTTGCCGCGAGAGATTCCAGGTTTGTTCTTCAATGGAAATCCATCCCTGGGTATATTTATCGGGATTACTGGCCAGTAAATGTTGAACCCCTATGCACGCTCTGGTCTTCTCCAGAAAATCCAGATCCTTAGCGTCTTCGTTCACAAAGTTAGCAATTTTTTTGAGGGTCTCCGGAGGGTTATAGACCAAATCCTCGTATCGAATTAACAAATATCCCTTGGCATACCTACGTAACAACTCAGAGAGAAAGTTAAAGGATAACAGATTCAAAATAACTCTTTTTACAGATAATTTTTTCAGATATTTTTTGGGTTTAGACCAACTGCTGATCACACCCCGGGGATCTCTGACTAAATGCACTACATAGAGGTCAACACTGGGGATCTGACCTAGCATGAACGCATGGGGTGGGTTCTTGGAAGAGTCTACCATCACCCTACAACCGGCATTTTTAGCAATGAGTTTATACAAATTTTCTGTTTTGGATAGAAAGTGTTGGAATTGATTCTGAAAAGTGCGAGGCTTCACAGGTCCTACTAAAAAAGGAAGATAGGGGATTCGGATCTTCTCTCTACCGAACTTTTCGGTTTCGCTATCGATCCCCCGGATGATATCTTTCCAGAACAGACACTCAGAAACTTGAGAGCCACAACTACAGGGAACTACCTGTGATCTTAATCTGGTATTGAAAAGAGCCCTTGCACCTTCTCCTATACTCCAGAAGCCATCTAATTCGCCCAGCAGAAGAGCCAGCAGCGTGCTCCCAGTTCTTGGGGCACCGGCGATATATAAGACCTTGATTTTATCACTGGACATAAACTGAAATCCTCTAATACTTACTACTGGAAAGAGTGGAAAACCTTTTCCACCTTGTTAAGCAGCTTTAATACCCCATGTTTCCTCCGGATCTGCAAAAGTCGGGCGAAGATTAATTTATCTTTTTTCTGGATAAAAGTTCTAGATCTGCATCGACCATCATTTTAACCAATTCCTCAAAGGAGACCGTGGGTTCCCAGCCTAACTCCTGTTTGGCTTTTTGGGCATTTCCTTGCAAAAAATCCACCTCAGCCGGTCGAATAAATTTGGGATCGACCACGACATATTTTTTCCAATCTAATCCCACATGATCAAAGGCAATCTCCACAAATTCCTGAACCGAGTGCGTAACTCCGGTTGCAATGACATAATCACTGGGAACCTCCTGTTGCAGCATGAGCCACATAGCCCTCACGTAATCTCCGGCAAATCCCCAATCCCTTCGAGCTTTCAGATTACCCAACCGGAGTTCGTTGGCCAATCCTAACTTGATTTTAGCCACATGGTAAGAAATCTTACGGGTCACGAATTCCAACCCACGGCGCGGGCTCTCATGGTTGAATAAGATACCCGAACAGGCAAAAATATTATAACTCTCCCGATAATTCACCGTAATCCAATGCCCATATACCTTGGCTACCCCGTAGGGGGATCTGGGATAAAACGGGGTCAATTCGTTTTGGGGTGTTTCCCGTACTTTTCCAAACATTTCAGATGAAGAGGCCTGATAAAACTTAATGTGGGGATTCACTAAACGAATAGCTTCCAGCATACGCGTAACCCCCAACGCAGTAAATTCGCCGGTTAGCACAGGTTGCTCAAATGAAGTCGGGACAAAAGATTGTGCCGCTAAATTATAAATCTCATCGGGCTGGATATCACGGATCAAATTAATGATAGAGAGTTGGTCTAAAAGATCCGCCTGACGTAAAACAATCCGGTCTTTAATATGCTCAATGCGAAGATAATTCTCAACGCTTAATCGTCTTACCATCCCGTAAACTTCATAGCCTTTATCTAGCAAAAACTCAGCCAAATAGGACCCATCCTGTCCTGTAATACCGGTAATTAAAGCTCGCTTCATTCTTTCTCGCCTCCTTCATTTCGCCCATCATTTCCAGATTAAAATCTAAGTCCAGACAAACTTATTTAATATAATGCTAGGTTTTTTATTAAAGCTAGATATAACTTTCTTCGAAGCTTTGTTAAAATATATTTTTGGTTTGGACAAAGAAACCGGGTAACTATCAGGGGTTACCCTTACTCCTTAGGAGATGTTTCCATATGGAAAGGGGATGAAAGCTTGAGGTATAAGGGATCGCTTCGATTCTTCAGGTAACCCTTTCCCGGTGAAGAGATATGAGAAAGAGTGAAAGAAGAGGTCCAACCTCTGGGAGATCGGGCCTCCGGTAAGCTTATTTAAAAGGAAGAGGCCTTAATAGAGGCGGAGTTCCTTATGCAGCCGAATAAGTTCTTTGAAGGCTTTCACAATAACCCGGAGCCTGGCTCCGGTTTGCCGGCCACGAAACCTGGGATAGTGGGTAACCGGAACCTCTTTGATGGTAAATCCTAATTTGACGGCTCTGGAGAGAATTTCGGTATTGACCATAGCCCCGACAGAATTAATTTCAATTCGATCGAAAATTTCCCGGCGGAACAGTTTAAAGGCGCAGTCGATATCCCGAACTTTTAATCCCAACAGCAAACGAACCAACATATTCCATCCCCAGGCATTGATCAGTCGGTGAATAGGATCTTTACGGGATTGGCGATATCCGATAACCATATCATAATGGTCGATCCAATTCAGCAGAAGGGGAAGCTCGAAGAGATCAAACTGGCAATCCGAGTCACAGAAAAAGATAAACTGACTTTGAGCCCTTTTAATACCCGATTTAAGAGCTGCCCCATAACCCTGATTAATCGGGTGATGGATCGCAACTACCGGGGGATGAAGACCGGCCAGTTTGTTAATAACTTCGCCGGTTCGATCCCGGCTACCGTCATTGACAACAATGATCTCGTACTTTTCTGCAACTTTAGGTGCTACTATCAAGGCAGATTTAACAACCTGCTCGATGTTAAGTTCCTCATTATAAGCTGGAAAGATGAGAGATAAACTGGGTTTTTTGGTATAATTTTCTAGGTTTAGGCTCATAAGTTCTCTATCGAGGGATTCCAGGCACTCTCGTGGTTTAACCTTTTAAAAAAGGCTATAGGCACGAGAAGGATTAATCTAAGTATCCTATGCCCTGGAGTCGTTCCCGAATTTTCTCCATATCTTCTTCTGAATAACCGGTACCCGACCGTTCATCGGGAGATGCCAGATCTCGTCCATATTGGGGGGGATTTTCCCGTAAGAAATCTTCTTCGATGGCTTCGGTCAGGATACGTCCATCAAAATCTCCTGGAACCGGCATTCCCATCAAATAAAGGATTGTGGGAGCTACGTCCAGAATTTGAGTTTCCTTCAGAGAAAGACCTTGCTTGATGGGTCCTCCACTCATAATCAAAACCCCATGTAATCGATGAGCCCCACTCAAATCTCGACCTCCTACGATGGGGCCCAGATCTCGTTCCAGAATGGGAAGTCCTTTTCGCTCAGGCTGACTGGCCTTGACCGTAAAACTATTCTCCTCCCACCAGGAAAGGATCAGATCCGGAGCCTGATCGATATAGCGACCCTGGTAGATCTCATCTTTGCGATAAACCTTTTTTATGACCTGCTGCCCTGTATCAGGATCTTTTAGTTCATAGAGTTTCTCAATAAGAAACTGAATCAGGTTTTCATAATCTTTGCCGGGTTCCACAGTTCCCCGGGGTCTTTTACCTTTCAAATTGACCCAAATACCCGGCGAGAAGATATAAGCTTCGTTAACATAAGCCCGGGTCGACTCCCAATCTAGAGGAGCCGTGGCCCAGGATTCCAACTTCGTACGCAGTTGGGGAAAGAGTTTAGCTAACCGGGCCTTTTGCTTAGATGAAAGGGTCCCCCGTAGAAGTTTATCCACTTTTTCGGCACCCTGATGTAGCCAATTCTTAGAAAGAGATCTACTTTCGAATCGGAGTAAACCTATTTCCTGTAAATAATGGTTTAAATAAAGCCCCAGGTTGCTGGTAGCCCCGGCCCCATGATCGGAGATGACTAAAACAATGGTATCTTCAGAGAGGCTCTGGAGCAGTTTGCCGATTTCCCTGTCCACACACCGATAAATATCCAAAATAGCCTGACCATATTTCCTGGCCCCTATGGGATCATGCTGAGGGTGTTGAGGATCCATGTAATGCCAGAAATGGTGTTGAACCTGGTCGGTTGCGTTAAAGACAACTACGGTCAAATCGGCCGGATACTTCTCCATGAGAAATCGGACAGCGGCTCCCCGTCGTTCTTCAATCTCATGGAAGGCCTCCAGGGTCAGGTCACGTTCTTTATCTCCTCGCATATTACCTAGATGTCGAATATCAATCTGGTAATCACCAATGGCCTCCTTCAGGATCTTGTAAAGTTCACCCGGATAGGTGAACCGGCTTTTTTCATCCGGGGCATCCAATCCCGAAATCAAATACCCGTTTACTTCCTCAGGGGGATAGGTCATGGGAACATTGATAACCCCAACTTTTTTGCGAGCCTCGCTTAACAGACTCCATAGGGATTTGGCTTGAACCGAAGCACCGTTCGTGAAACGAAAGTCGTAGCTTCCGGGTTTTAGTTCGATAAAGTCAAAAACTCCATGCTTACCCGGATTTTTACCGGTAAAAAAAGAAGCCCAGGCCGGCGGAGTCATGGGCGGAATCGTAGATCTAAGAAAGGATCTGGTTCCTTTTTGAATTAAGGAAGCCAGGTTGGGTAACCGATTATCGGCCGTCCAAGGTAAAATGAGATCAAAAGTTGCTCCATCCATTCCAATAACGAGTACTTTATAGGGCTGCATGATTCTTTTTTCCTCTAAGCTAAATACACTAAGTTCCTAATTTCTTAAATCTTAGGAGCCGGGTTAATAGGAGATTTTCTCCTTTATACATCGTGCAAGGTTTACACCAGGAAATCTTGATTCCATCCATTCGCACCGGCAGGCTATCCTTCAGAACCCCACCTGCCAGACCAGGATGTTCATCCCATGAGCCCTTGGGTCACGGTTCTGAGCTTATTCCAGGAAGTACCCTCTTATTCAGAGCGCTTCTATAGGGTTTTGAGAAAGATTACACTCCCGTGACCCTATGTCCACCGCCTCTGAGGGATTTTAATCCTTAACTGACCGAAGGTCCGACTGGGAACAGGGGGGAACTTTTTCCCTTCATCAACACCAAAAGTACCCGGATAAATGCGAAAAGGTTTTTGCTTTTCTGTAAAATTCCTGGCACACTCCAAACCTTAAATATAAAATATAAAATTTTAGAAGGTATTTACACTCTACTTTTGTTATGATTATTTTATTTCATTACGATGCCTTATCTTTTGGCTCATTTTTAGCATATAAGAAACCTGGGCTGGTCTCTTGCTCAATTTGGAATTACCTTTTAGATACTTTAACCGACAGAACTCTAGGTTTAATATCAACGGCTTATTAAAGGAGGTTAATCATACCGGTCATGAATAGACGAGGATTTACGATTTGGTTTACAGGGCTCTCTGGAGCAGGAAAAACAACCATTTCTCATATTGTAAAAAATAAACTTCTGGATCGAGGGATTCCCAACGTAGAAATTCTGGATGGGGATGTTATCAGAGAAAATTTAAGTAAAGGCTTAGGTTTTAGTAAAGAAGATCGAGATACCAATATTAAGAGAATTGCCTTTGTCTGTAAACTGTTAACCCGAAATGGAGTCGTCAATATTGCAGCGGCCATTTCTCCTTATCGGGAAGCCCGGGAATATGCCCGAAAAGAAATCCAGCATTTCATAGAAGTCTACGTTAAATGCTCTCTAGAAACCTGCATTCAGCGGGATGTCAAGGGACTTTACAAGAAAGCTCTGGCCGGGGAGGTAAAAGCTTTTACGGGTATTTCAGATCCCTATGAAGAACCCTTAAATCCGGAAGTTGTCCTGGAAACCGATAAGGAAACTCCAGAGGAGAGTGCCATGAAAGTCATCAGAAAACTGGAAGAACTGGGTTATCTGTCGCCATCGGACGGTTTTGGTACAGAAATCTACTCCCCCGAAGAGGAAGAAAAAGTTCGGATTCGATTAAGCACGCTGGGGTATTTATAAAGTGCAGAAGTATGGGAGTGTGGGGGTATGGGGGTATGGGGGTATGGGAGTACGGGAGTATGGGGGTGTGGAAGTGTGGGAGTAGGGAAGTAGGGAAGTGTGGAAGTGTGGGAGAATAAGTACTGGAGAATAAGTACTTATACTCCCATACCCCCATACCCCCACACTCCCATACTTCTGCACCCCCTTCTCAAGGGGTCGTTGAAAATGAAAATTATCAATGTGGTAGGGGCTCGACCTAACTTTATGAAGATGGCTCCCATCCTGAAAGTTATGTCCTCTTATCCCCGGCTTAACCCGATTCTCGTTCATACTGGACAGCATTATGATGTAACCATGTCTCGGGCTTTTTTTGAGGATCTGGAACTTCCAGAACCGGATATTTACCTGGGAGTTGGCTCTGGAAGTCATGCGGCTCAAACGGCCAGAATCATGGTAGAATTTGAGAAGGTCCTGGAACAGGAAAAACCAAATCTCATTGTGGTGGTTGGAGATGTGAATTCAACCCTGGCTTGCTCGGTGGTAGCGGCAAAATTGCTTGTGCCTATCGCCCATGTGGAAGCTGGATTGAGGAGTTTCGATCGCACGATGCCCGAGGAAATTAACCGTGTGGTAACAGACGCCTTGAGTGAATATCTGTTTACAACCTCCGAAGACGCAAACCTCAATCTAAAAAGGGAAGGAATACCGGAAGAAAAAATCTTTTTTGTCGGCAACGTCATGATCGATAGTCTACTTCAACATCTGGAAAAAGCTAAAAGGACCCATATTTTGAAGAAATTAGGATTGATCCAGAAGAATCTGAAAACTGCTCCTATGGTGGAAAATCTTCTGGACTATGCCGTATTGACCCTCCATCGTCCCTCTAACGTAGACGATCCTGAGGTCTTCTTGAGAATTATCCAGGCACTCACCGGGGTTTCTCAACATCTCCCTATTATCTTCCCGGTACATCCCAGAACCCGAAAACAGATAGCAGCCTTTGGCTATCAATCTTTTTTTAAAGATCTGGAAACTACTTCGGTAGAATCAACCAAAGGCTTCATTGGAATGATAGAACCTTTGGGATATCTGGATTTTCTCGGTTTAATGTCCCGGGCTAAATTCATCCTCACAGATTCTGGGGGTTTACAGGAAGAGACCACAGCACTGGGAATACCCTGTTTAACCTTACGAGAAAACACGGAGCGCCCTGTAACCATTACCGAAGGAACCAATACCCTGGTCGGAACAGACCCGGAGAAGATTATCTTCGAAAGTCAAAAGATCCTACGGGGGGAAGGAAAAGCAGGTCGCATTCCCAAGCTGTGGGATGGAAAGACGGCCGAGCGGATTGTGAAAATTCTCTCAGAACTTTGAATACGGTCAATCCCCTCCTACAATCTCCTGAATGAATTCCGGATCTACTCTCGCTTTTACTTCTTCCGCCCAGCTTTGATTTTTCAAAGTTTGGATCCCATTCAAAAAAAGGATTCTTCGTGCAGAGGGTGGAATCTTATTTCGATAAGTCTTTGGATTGTTGATCACTTCACAAATCGCTTGAGGGGTCAGGGTTTCTCCTGGAGTCAAACCCGTAATTTCAGAAACAAGCTGGATCCGATGTACATATCTTTCATCTAAAGGCTTTCCAATGACCGCCAGATTAACAACAAGAATGCAGCCTGAGCTACAGGATGGAACAACCGGCTCATGGTCTTTAGGGGCCTTAAAGAGTTTTTGTCTGGCTCCGTCAGCCTCAACTAAGATCAGATCCGCCAGGTTTTGGGCATAAATCTCACAAATTAAATCGGGTGGAAGACCTTTGACCTTGCGATCTTCTACATAATCCTGTGCTAAAGTAATATGAGAGTATTGATGAAACTGGGCCTTTAAATAATCAAAGAGAGGAGTCTGAGAGTATGAAGAGGGGGAGGAAGTCTTTATCCGTTCGTATTCATCAACCGGGGACGGTTGACCTACCATCATTCCTCCTTGTATTTGACGGAGGAGGATAAACTTCTCCGTCTGACCCGGCGTGGGAACATACATATGGGTTGTCGTGGTAGAGATAACCTTCATTCCCATACGGGTGGCTTCCCGGGCCAGTTTATACATCAGGGTGGTTTTGCCGCCACTTCCGATGAGGGAGATCAGATCTCCTTTAACTATTTTGAAAGAGGGAAGAGAAATCAAAAGTGAACCTCCAGGGTTTTGACCCTTTATTCACGTTGAAGCTCGACCCGGTTCTTTCCACCTCTTTTTGCTCTATATAAAGCTTCATCTGCCGCGCTAATTAATTCATCCTTTGTTTGATGGCTGGCTTTCAGGCAAGAAATACCCAGGCTGATTGTTACTTGAAGCTCTCCCTTAGGGGTCTGGATTTTGCTCCTCTCTATTCTCAGCCGGAGCCGCTCAGCGGTATTAAAAGCACTTTCTAGAGAGGTTTCCGGCAAGACAATGGCAAATTCCTCACCACCGTATCTGGCCACCAGATCGACTTCACGAACCGAAATAGCCAAAAGTTTGGCTATTTCCTTCAGAACCAAATCACCGACTTCATGTCCACAGGTATCATTAATATTTTTGAAAGAGTCGATATCCAGCATGATAAGTGAGAGCGGATGCATATAGCGCCGGGCCCGTTCAAATTCCTTAGCCAGGAAATCCTGTAAATGTCGATGATTAGGAATTCCCGTCAGTCCATCGGTAATAGCCAGTTTTTCTTGAATTTGCCTATCCCTTTGTTCACGTTCGTAAAGTTGCGCATTTTCAATGGCAATACCGGCCTGGTTTGCGAAACTTTGAAGCAGATGAATATCTTCTTCGGAAAAAGAGCCCGGTCCGGCAGCATAAACATTAAGAACCCCGATGATTTTTTCTTTAACCTGGAGCGGAATTCCCAGGTAGCATTTAAACTGATGGGCCCGAGCCAGCTCGTAAGAAGAACAACGTGCATCTGAGAGAAGATCTGGAACGACTAAGGTTTCTTTATTCTCGATGACCCAACCCGGTAAGCCTTCCCCTACTCTAATTCGTAGAGCCCCCCAACCTTCAAAATCTGCCGTACTGGCTACTACCTTAAGTTCTTGATTCTCTGTTAACAACATAAGACTGCATTCGGATCCGTAGATAAAATCTTGAGATAAACGAATGATAGAATTAAGAACCTGATCCAGATTTAAGGAAGAGGTCATAAATTGAGTAGCCTTCATAAGGGCCATCAGTTTCCGGGTTTTTTCCTCCTCCCTCCGCCTGGCCTCTTTCTCTTTCTGATAAAGTTCAGCCAGCATGTTGGCTCTTTTCTCAAATTGTTTTGAGATGAGCCGAATATTTGCACGTTTGAAGACATTATCGCAGATTATAGGAACCAGCTCGGCATCAAAGGGTTTTCTAAGATATTCATCGGCCCCGGCCTTAAAAAGCTCTACTGCCGTTTGTTCAGAGACAAAATTGGTCATGACTATGATGAGGATTTCGGGATACTCGGTTTTAATCCATTTCAATATTTCTATACCGCTAAGCTCAGGAAGCTGAAAGTCTAAGAGAATCAACTCGGGGTGTTGGTTTTTAATATAATTCATGGCCCGGATCCCATCCTCAACAACAGCCACCTGATATCCATGCTTAACCAGGCATTGTTCCAGGGTTCTGGCGACTTCAGGATCATTTTCTGCAATGAGAAGCTTCCCTTTATACCTGACCTGCTCCAGCGAAGGGGTTGTCGGGGTCGTCAGTTTATTGTGGATGAGATCCAGCAAGGCTTTTTCCTGATAAGGAACCTGCAAGCAGGCAATAGCTCCAACTTCTCTGGCCTGACGCTCTGCATCGCTATCCTGATAAAATTTTGAAATCAAGATAACGGGAATATGATTATACTCTCGGAATTCCTCAGATTTCAAAACCCGGCAGAGTTGATACCCATCTAGAACGGGCATATGAATATCTGAAATAATAAGATCTGGTGTTTGCTTTACAATAACATCTAGGGCCTCGCTTCCATTAAATGCCGTCAAAACATGGGGAAATCCTTTTGCCTGAAGTTGGGCTTTCAGAAGGTTGCAAACGGTTTCGTTATCGTCAACAATTAAAATGGTCCGATTGCTCACGGTTATTCTTCCCAGAAGAGGTTTTTAGATCTTTTTTGATTCTAATTCTCTCTTCTTATACCGATCTCTTAAAGAAGGTATTATCTGATTACCTTGGGGTAATTTTTCTAATTGCCTTTAAACAGGACAGCCGGAAGCAGGCTGTTCTACTCAAAACCACTTATCCTGGCGATGTTAAATTCCTTCTAACTTACCTCCATCCAACTATTTCCGACTGTTTTTACCAATGGGTAAAAATAGCTTTTTAAAAAAATTAAATCCTTTAATACTCACCAGGCCACCTGGTAAAAGAAGGCCTACCCAAAGCAACGCCACTCCATAAACAGCCAGATGCAAATATGGCATTCGCGTCCAGAGAAGTTCTTGGACAAGGGTAACAAAAACAACTCCAATTACGGGACCCCAAAGAGTCCCGGTACCACCGAGCATAGCCATGATAACGGGTGTTAGTGCAACTTCAATACCAAAAGCTCCTTCGGGATCTGTAAAAGTTAACTGCCACATGTTAATCCCACCCATGAGAGCCGGAAAAATAGAACTTATCACCAGGGCCCGTTGCTTATATCGAAAGGTAGGAACTCCGGAGGTTTCTGCAACTTCTTCATCTTCTCGAATACTTGCGAGGGCAAGTCCAAATCGACTGTTGGCAATCAAGTAATTGGTTATCAACGTTACCAGGGCTGTGGTCAAAGCCAGATAGTAAGAAATCAGAAGAAGCCACCTACCGGATACCCCTGGCATAATGGATAATCCGGCTGCACCTTCTGTCAGACCCGTTAGATTGAAGGCCAGCAATTCAAGGAGTGTCATCAAGCCAAAGGTAGCCAGAGCAAAGTACGCTTCTCTAAGGCGAAAGAGCGGGTAACTTATACCTAAAGCAAAGAGAACGGCCAATATAACTGCCGCCGTGAGAGAGAAAACCATTCCAAATCCTTTGGAGAAAAGAATACCAAACGTGTAAGTCCCAATACCGAAAAATGACGAATGCCCTAAATTCATATACCCCATCCGACCACCTATTATATCATAGCTGGCGGCCAGGGATAAATATTTAAAGATCAGGTAAAGGAAAATCACCTTATAGGACCCTACCAGGTAGGGAGCAAGCAAGAGGATAACTAAAATAATGAAAATCGGAAGGCGTTGCAAACTGAACAGGGATGCCAATCGTTGTAACTTACCCTCTTTGCCATTTGTTCTTGCTATCATTTACTGCCTCTATTGACCATAGGCAAAGGAGATAATAGATGATCCTGGTTTCTATCTGCCAGCAGGCAGATAGATAAAATGGCAAAACTAAGATTTATATCCCAGCAATCCTTGAGGTCTTAGAAGCAAAACCAAAATTAAGAGAAAAAAAGACGAAGCCGGAACCCAATGACCTCCCACATAAAAGCTGGTAATCGCCTCAGTAAGACCCAGGATGATCCCACCCAGTAAAGAGCCCATTAAACTACCGAGTCCACCCAGAACCACTATGGAAAGATAGCGAACTGTCAGGGGAATGCCCATAGAGGGGGTTACCGCAAAGAGAATCACATAGAACGCTCCTGCGGTAGCGGCCAGAGCCGTGCCAATTCCAAAGGTAATCATGGCGATACGGGAGACATTCACTCCCACAACCAGAGCGCCCTCTCGATTCTGGGTAATAGCCCGCATTGCTTTTCCTGTAAAGGAATACCTGAGATAAAAGTGAACCAGTAAGGTTAAACAAACTATAATGCCTAAGATGATTAATCGAATCGAAGGAATGACAATTCCCCTCCATTTCAGCGAAGGTAGAGAAAAAGGAATACTTATAGAAGCCTGTTCCAGCAGGAAGAAAGCTACGTCCTCTATGGTTAAGGAAGCCCCCAGGGTCACCAAAATCGAAGCAATTAAGAACTCATGTTGTGAACCTGCCCGGATAGGTCGTAGTAGCCAGCGTTCAAAGAGAAAACCGATCAGTAGAAACAAAGGAAAAATCCCTACAGCCGTTAATAAGGGGGGAAAATGTAAGAACTTAAAAAGTCCATAAGCTGTTATAGCCCCCAGCATCAAGAACTCCCCATGGGCTACATTTAAAACCCCCAAAACCCCAAAGCAGATGGAAAGCCCAAAGGCTGCCAGGGCATAGATTCCACCCTGGAGAAGTCCCCCTATCAGGATCTGTATAAAAAGTTGAGCTGACACTGCGCTGACTGAATAAAGGTAGAATATATGGGGGTATGGGAGTGTGGGGGTATGGGAATATAAGTACTTATTCTCCCACACTTCCACACTCCCATACCCCCATACCCCCACACTTCCACACTTCCTTACTCCTGCAATCTACCGGCGTTCTGACCATTTAGGTGTCGGATACCAGTGTTTACCGGTGGGCATCCCTTCCTCTTTTGGCCAGATCAAAACATATTTCCCATTTTGAATCTGAGTTGGAATCGTATTCATCGTACCTACCCCTTTTTCATCGAATCGAAGAGTTCCCGTAATGGTCTCCACCGACAGAGTCTTCAAAGCGTTCATCAATTTGGCAGGTTCTAGAGTTCCTGCTTTTTCGATTCCTGCCTTAATGGCGTCAAAGGCACCCATTCGAATACCTGCCCAGGGCCACTCTCCTACATCAATTCCAGATCTTTTGAGAAGTTCTTCGAAGAATTTAGCATCCCCTTTTTGAATCCCTGGGACCCAATAGGTTTCACCGACGGCATACTCGGCATCTTTGCCCAAAGCACTTAGAAAACCAATACCATGATGGATAGGATGAAACTCCCTGGGATTGAGATCTAACTCTTTAGCCTGTTTCATAAAGGCAACCGCAAAGGGATGGAAAGAGGAAATGTAAACGATATCGGGATCCAATTCCTTCATTTTAGCGATAGGTGCACTGAAATCTACTGTTTTGGAGGGTGCTATTTCTTTAAAGAGAACTTTAAGCCCGATTTCTTCAGCCTTTTTGATGGCACCTTCGTAAACTTCCCGTGCATGAACGATATCTTCCGAGATAAAAGCGATACTCTTAGCTTTACCTTCCGCCCGGATCATATTGAAATAATGCTCAGACCAGATTGTTGCAGGAGCTAAAACCCCTACAATCCATTTGAATCCCCTTTCGTAGATCTTGGGTGAGTTGGCTTCAACCGCAATAAAGGGAATCCCATGCCTCTCAGCAACGGTACTGGCTGCCAGGGTCAGAAAGCTGCTGTAAGGACCTATGAGTAAATCTACTTTATCTTCAGTTACCAACTTCTCATAAAACTTCAAAACCGTATCCCGATCACTTTTATCATCGTAAAGGATGAACTTAACGGGAAGCTTTTGTCCATCCACCGGTAATCCTCCCCGTTCATTGATCATGGCGGCCCAGCTTTCCATAAGTTTTCGAAAAGGACCTACGTCGGTATTAAAAGTACCGGTCTCAGAAAGGGTACCTCCGATTAAAATAGCATCCCGAGCCAAAACAAGATTTCCCGAGTTAATAAATAGCAAAACTAAATGTATAATCCCCATTATTAATGGAATAATCCAACACGTCCAGAGTTTTCTTTTAACCATAGGTAGAAGTCTCCTTCCTAGAGTAGATATCCCATCCCATCAGTAGGTTTAGTTAAGTTGAGAAAAAGTCTGACTTTTTTTCTTCCAGACTAGCCCCTGTCCTTAAAAGGTGTCAAGATTTTTTTAGCCGGAATCTATAACACTTTTAGATACCGCCTATCCGAGGATTACAGGACAGACCCTAACATTTCCTTGACAATACCTCCAAAACCTGGTAACTGATAATTCATTGATCTATTTGCAAGGGTTATCTTAACCATCTTGACCAAATCAAGCTGTTGATAGGAAACCTATATGCCTGAAAGCAATTCTCCACAATCTGAACGCTCTTCTTTTCATTTTCAAATGTGGGACCAATATCTAAAGGTCTTAAACCGAATCTGGGATCTAGAAGGTGTACGAACCCCACCCGAGTCCGGTAACATAGGCGAAAGTCTTTCGGAACTTCATCACTCCTGGCAGGTCGAGCCAAAACCCATCCTATCCCCCCCATCCTCCTGGCTGGGGTATCTCCTGTTTCCTTTAAAAAAGCTGGTTTATCGCTGGATTCATGCGTATCTTACTCCTGTTTTTTCAGATCAGCGGGAATTTAATGCCCGAACTGTACGAACCCTTGGTAAAATAACCGATCACCTGGATATCCTGGTTCAGAAGATAGAACTTCAAAAAGAGGTTAATGCCAAATTCGTTCAATCCTTCAATGCCTTGATAGACTATATCGATCGAGACATTTTGAGATATCTGGAGAAAGAGGTTATGGGATTAAAAAAAATGCTGGACGAGCGTACGGAACTGTTTCGTCAGTTGTTAGATGAACGATCCTTGAAAACCCAGCAGATTCTGGATGAGAGAATCGCCTATATCAGTCAGGTGTTGAACGAGAGAACGGCCTATATCCAACAAATTATCTTTGAAAAAATATCTTTTGGTAAAGAAACCCTCTCGGAGCTTCGACAGAAGCTGGAGAGCTGTTTGCAAGGCTATTATATTCAAAACCGAAAGTTCGAGCGGATACTGTCGATTCTAAACCCGGATAATTCAGCACTTTATCCCCACCCGGTAGATCGAAATTCTTTATCGGCTGAATTTAAAGAAGAGCTATCCCGGTACCGGAGGGAAATCGATGCCCATAAGTACCTTCAGTTTGAGAATCAATTCCGGGGAGATCCTCTAGAAATCAAAAAGCGGCAGGCCGATTATCTCCCCTTCTTCCAACACTGTGAACAGGTTCTGGATATTGGCTGTGGGCGAGGAGAATTCCTTGAACTGATGCGGGAAAACCACATTGGAGGCTATGGAATCGATACCAACGGGGAGATGGTGGCCTACTGTACAGGGAAAGGACTCAAAGCCGAAGTTGCAGACGCCTTAACTCACCTGAATTCCCTGGCAGATAACTCCCTGGACGGGATCTTTTCTTCTCAAGTGATAGAACATTTGGACCCGGACAGCCTGATTCAGTTGATCAAATTATGCTATGCCAAATTGAAACCTGATTCCTATGTGGTTCTGGAGACGGTCAATGTCTCCTCGATTTTACCCTTTTTATTCTTCTTTGTAGACCTCTCCCATAAAACACCTCTCCATCCCCAGA
This sequence comes from Candidatus Limnocylindrales bacterium, assembly GCA_035559535.1. Lineage (NCBI taxonomy): Bacteria > Bacillati > Chloroflexota > Candidatus Limnocylindria > Candidatus Limnocylindrales > Candidatus Limnocylindrales bacterium. Next base: position 12,837 of record DATMBG010000006.1, on the reverse strand, counting down.
CAGCAGAATTTCTTATGAAGGCCCATGGGTTCACAGATGTACAAATTCGATATACTTCACCGGTACCCGATGGGGTAAAGCTTCTCACTTTTACGGAAACTTTAAAAAATACCGACCTGCAAAGTTATGTTCAGGTCATGAACGAAAACCTGGAAAAGCTGAATACACTTTTATTTGGCTACCGGGACTATGCCATTATAGCCAGAAAGCTGCCATGATAATAAAAGGTCTCCTTCTCATCGGTATCCTTCTTCTTCCAGGACTTGTAACCTTTCCTTATGTGAAAAAGAAAGCATGGGATTTTTTTGAGACCTCCTTCCTCGTTTTACTGATCAGTATCCTGGTAGTTTCTATCCTTGGAGTCATCCTGGCCGAGTTAAGTGTTTTTTCACTCCCCAGGCTTTTAATTTTGTCAGGGTTTTATTGTCTCTTGCTGTTAGCAGGATTATTCTTCACCAAGAAATTACGGGTCAAAGAATGGATGGCCGAAAGAGCAGGAGATCTTACCCCTTCTCCGACCCCTTCATTCTATCAGTTTCTTTTTATTTGTATCCTCTTACTTGCCTTGGGTTTAGGGAGTTATTCTTTTGAGTACATTTTAGGTGGTCGGGATCCCGGTGTCTATATAAATACTGGAATTAACCTGGCCCATACCGGTTCCCTCATAATCCAGGATAAGCTGCTGGAAGGTATGGATACCTCCCAGCAAGAGCTTTTTTACAAACCGGCCTATTATAATTATGCGAAATATCCGGGCTTTTTTGGAGAAGGGTCGACGATCCTACCTCAATTTCTTCCTTTATTTTCTGTCTGGATAGCCATTTTTTATTTAACCTTTGGATTAAAAGGAGCTTTGGGGGTTAGTGGGTTCTTCGGGATTTTAGGTATTTTTGGAGTTTATCTGGCTGGAAGGCAAATATTCCACCCCCTGGTAGGACTTCTATCCGCGCTTCTCCTGACCGTTAATGCAACTCAAATCTGGTATATGCGCTATCCTTCCCCGGAAATTTTGCTCCAATTTCTGATTTTTGCCGGAATTTATACCTATGACCGCTATCAACGTGAAACCAACAGGTGGTTAGGTATGATTTCGGCTGTTGCCCTGGGGCTAACTCTTTTGGTTAAACCTCTGGCCTTTCTCTTGCTCATCCCCATCGGTCTGTATGTTTATGGAAAAACTTCTTTGGGTTATACCCCCCTGGAGGGATACTTTATCTTTCCTTTCCTGCTGAATTTACTCCATGCGGTTCTTCACATCTACTGGTTTAATTCTTATTACATGTTGGGACACCTGGAACGACTCCAATCCCATAAGTTTTTAATCTCCCTGCTGATCATCCTGGGGATCCTTTTCTGGTTAAGCATCAAATTATCTCCACGCCTTCGTATTTTAGTATCCCAAGGGATTTTTACCTCTCCCTATTTCCGCCTTTCCCTGTCCCTCCTGGTTATCGCTTTAAGCCTGTACGCATACTTTATACGGCCTCAACTGGCCCAAGAAGTCTATCACCCCGAGATGGCCCGACTGGATCGAGATTACGCCATGGATAGTCTGGTTCATCTGGGATGGTACATATCTCCGGTTGCCGTTTTTCTGGGAGTCCTGGGGGCCTGTTTATTCATCCACAACCGGCTGGACCGGGTTAACCTGTTTTTTCTTCTCATCGGTTTGACCTTTTCTTTTTCTGTTTTAAAGGGTACCGAAGATGCCTGGGATCATTTTTGGATCATGCGGCGATTTGTACCGGTGGTAATCCCGGTGTTTCTCCTGTTCACAGCCTACGCACTCTGGCACCTTCTTAAGTTTCGCACCTTAAGTTTCAACGGAACTCCTCAACTCCCCAAATTGATCTTTTCCGTCGTTTTAATCTTCTTGCTGACGTATTCTTTGGTGGTTGCCAGACCTATACTGACCCACCGGGAATATTCAGGGATTATTCGTCTGATGGATCAAATAGCCAAGGTATTTCCGGGTAATGCTGTTGTGGTGATGGATAATTTTGATGTCACAATCCGGATCGCTCCTCCCTTAGAATATATTTATCAGAAAAAAGCCCTGGTCCTTTATCAGAACACCCTGGAGAGTTATCAAAAGTTTATTCAACTGGTCCATCGGTGGATCCAGGAAGGGCAGGAGGTTTATTTTGTAACCCCGCTCCCTCAGAGTTTGGAACTGACCAAAAAATTTACCCTGAAAGTACCTGAAATGGAGTATGCCATTGGACATTTACCGAAGAAAATCAATGAACTTTACAGCGATTTATATGTTTACCGGTTGACAGAAAAGGATGGAGTAAGTAAATATCTTTTGAAATTAGGAATTAACGATTTTGGGTTGATTGAAGGCTTTTATCACATTGAGGATTTACCCGATGGAAACAGGAAGTATCGTTGGACAAAGGGAACGGCTAAAGTACTTGTTCCTGGAGAGTCTAAATTTCGGATTCGCATGCGAGCCTGGCGACCCGATTTTCTCCCTAAAGTTAACATGGAAGTTTTTACCAAAAATACCCTGGCTGCAGTTATTCAACTCCTTACCCCCGGTAGCTCACCCTCAGATTTTCAGGATTACGAGGTGGTCATACCGGCAAATCTCATCGAAGATCCCTTAACTCTAACCCTGGTCGTACCCACCTGGAATCCCAGAGATGCTTTGAATGTTCCAGATTTACGGGATTTAGGGGTTATGATCGAGGAAATCGAAGTTGTAAAATAGATCCTTTACGGATCTCTCAGATTTTTAAAACCCTGAAGGTCTATGGTTTGTATTATGTGGATTCATGACATCTGGGCACAATTGAAAGAACTCTATAAATTTCGAAGCCTTATCCAAAGCCTTGTAATCAGAGAATTAAAAGCAAGATATCGAGGCTCTATTTTAGGATTTTTATGGTCTTTTTTGAATCCCCTCTTACTTATTTCCGTCTACACCTTGGTTTTTTCCATTTATTTCCGTTTTGGAATGGATCATTATGTTGTTTTCCTATTCAGTGGCCTACTCCCCTGGTTGTGGTTTTCCAGTTCACTCCAGGAAGCCTCTGTTTCTATTTTAGCAGGTGGAAGTCTGGTTAAGAAAGTTCTATTTCCTGCCGAAGTTCTTCCTATTGTGACCGTTCTTTCCAATTTAGTTAATTTTCTCCTGGGGTTGCCCATTCTCATTTTACTCAGCCTGCTGTTTGGATTTAAGCTCCATTCGGTCATGTTGGTTTTACCCCTTATTATGCTGATTCAGTTGATTTTCACCCTAGGCCTGGCTTTGATGGTATCAGCCCTTTGCGTTCATTTCCGGGACATTCAACACATCCTGGCCAATGTACTAACTCTCTGGTTTTTTGTAACCCCGGTCATCTACCGAATCTTGGATATTCCCGAGAAATGGCGATTCACCATCGTTTTAAACCCGGTCGCATCTCTCATTGCCGCGTATCATGATATCATCTACTATGGGCGCGCTCCCAATTACTATGAACTGGCACGTGTAGCTATCATTGGTATAATCACTTATGTGGTCGGACACCTTATTTTCGAAAAATTACGTGGAACTTTTGCAGAGGAGATTTAAAAGAAATGCCTACGATAAATATCATGACGGCTACCTATATCCAGGGGGATGCCATCGGCAATTGGATTCAAACCCAGCTTCGTATTTTATCTAAGCTGGGCTTTACGGTGAAGGTCTTCGCAGATCATTATGAGCCCCATCTGAAGTCCCATTGCCAACATTCGAGCTATTATCGTCCCACCGGACACGACATTCTCTGGTATCATTATTCCATTGCCTCCCCGAATTTACGTATCATTCAACAAAGCAAGGATTTTAAGATCATGGACTTCCATGGCGTATCTCCCGCTGAATATAACCCGGGGATTGAAGAACTGTGTCAACGCGGGGAACTTTTATTAAACCGCCTTTCTGGAGAATTCGACCTCTGCATAGCCCATTCTGAATATTCGGCTTCTCTGCTCCGAGAAAAGGGCTACCCCCACATTATCAAAATCCCCCTTGTGGTAGATACTTCCCGATTTACGTCTCCCATAGACCCTCCCCCCCCGCAACAGACAATGAATAACGAAAAACGGCCAATCGAAGATCTGGAACTTTCCTCTTATTTAAAGAGATTGGATTACCTTCTGTTTGTGGGAAAAATCACTCCCCAGAAATCCATTTTAGAAATTCTGGAAACCTTCTACCATTTTAAAAAGCTACGAGAAAATAAACCCCAGACCTCAGACCCTTCCAAAATCAAACTCTTTCTGGTCGGTCACTACTTTCCTCAAGATCGGTATTATTTAAAAGCTCTAGATTTAGTTAAACAATTGAAGCTGGAAAAGGATATTCTATTTACCGGAAGAATTTCTAAACCTGCCCAACTGGCCAGCTTCTATAAACATGCCAGATTTTCCCTCTACCTTTCCAAATGGGAAAGCTTTTGTGTACCGTTACTCGAATCCATGTTCTTCGGAACTCCCGTTATCGGTTATAATGCTACTGCGATTCCAGAAGTTCTGGAAGATGCCGGAATCCTGGTGGATAAGTTAGAACCCGAAGTTATTGCTCAAACCATCCAACAGATATGGGAAGATCTGGATACCTATCAAAAGCTAAAAATTAAATGCCGGGAACGGGCAGAACTCTTTACCGAAAAGCGGTTAGAGGAGGAACTGATACAACTGGTTAAGACCCATTTTGATAATGACAGGGGAAGATGGAAACTCGGAGACAGGAAGATACAGAAACCTGAGAAGGAAGAACTTATCCTGGCATCGTCACGTCCTCGACTTGCTTTTGTCGTCCAACGCTATGGCTTAGAAGTCACCGGGGGGTCGGAGTTCCTTTGTCGGTGGGTTGCAGAGCACCTATCCAGATACTTTGACTTGGAAGTTTTAACCACCTGCGCCATGGATTATAACCTCTGGACCAATGTGTATCCTGAAGGAGAAACACGGCTTAATGGGGTCAAGGTTCGACGGTTTCCGGTAGAGGCGGAACGGAATTACGAAGACTTCCTTAAACAATCTCAGAAGGTTTTCCAACCAGGGACCAGCTATTATGATCAACTTCAGTGGATGAAGAAACAAGGTCCCCAATCGACGCGATTGGTGGAGTATCTCCAGAAGCACCAGGACCGATACGACCTGATAATTTTCTTCACTTACCTGTATTACCCCACCTACTTCGGGATTCAGCTCAATCCCGATAAAAGTATTTTAGTTCCCACCGCCCATAATGAACCTCCGCTCTTCCTCCAAATCTTCGAGCCGGTCTTCCGTAAGCCTCGAGCCATTATTTACCTGACAGAAGAAGAAAAAAACCTGGTGAACCGGGTTTTCCATAATGAAGGAATTCCCTCTGAGGTGATCGGGATAGGATTAAACCTTCCTGAAAAGGTAGAACCTCATCTGTTTTGTAAACAATACGGAATCGAGGGAAAGTTCCTTCTCTATATGGGTCGAATTGCCAAATCCAAGGGTTGTGAGGAACTCTTCGATTATTTTCTGAAATACCGACGTGAATCAGACCAACAGATCCAACTGGTATTAATGGGAAGGCTGAACGGGACACTTCCCCAGAATGCAGCAATTCGTTATGTAGGTTTTGTTCCGGATACGGATAAATACAATGCCATTGCCGCAGCCACCGTGATCGTCAACCCCTCTCCCTTTGAAAGTTTATCCATTGCCATATTGGAAGCCTGGGGATCCGGAAAACCGGTTCTGGTTAATGGACAATGCGATGTATTAAGGGATCATTGTATCCAAAGCCAGGCGGGTTTATGGTACAAAAATTATCCAGAATTTGCCGCCTGTCTCGACCTGCTGCTCCAAGACGATAACCTGCGCCATCATTTAGGAAAGCAGGGAAAAAAATATGTTAAAGCCCGTTATCCGGAAGATGTCATAGAAAAAAAGTATGTGGATTTTATCACCCGTCAGTTGTCTGGAGTAAGGTTGGCAGATCGATCGGCCAGATAACAACCGGCAACGGACAACCGACAATAAATAAGAACAATGTCAGAACTTAATTCAGAAAAAGAACCCCTCAGGGTTGAGGAAATCATGGCTAAGATATACGAAAAGATCGAGCGAGAGCAAGGAGCAGAAGTCCTTCCACCTGAGTTAGAATCGCCTGAAGAAGAGGGAAATTTCGATGAAGCCAAACAGGACGCCTTTTGGGAACAGCATAGAAAGAACCTGGAGTTTCATTTCTGGGATCGGCATCTTTTATTGATCAACAATCTATGGAAAGAACTTATGACCGAGGAACAGTTGGAGAGCGAAGAAACAAAGGTGGTTAAATTTGAGTTTTGGCACCGTTTCTTAACGGCGCTCAATCAAAAATGGCAACTCACCCATATCCAACCTCTTCCGGCTTCTCCCAGACCTTTGATAGGTCGAATTCTTAACTCTCTCAGGCTCAAACTCTATACCTGGCTCCACCCTGTACTCGAAGCTCAGCAGATCTTTAACAGCACTTTAGTGCAATTCATTAACGAACTTGTAGACCGCCTGGTTCAGCTTCTCTCACGAATCATAAGGCTTGAACGAAAGCTGGATAAGCAGAGAGCCTTGAGCGGAGAAGCGGTTAAGTTCTACAATGAAGTGGTTCGCTTTCTGATAGAGGAGACCACTCGGATCGATCGAAAAATAGATCGGGAAACCTTTAGAATAGACAGAAAACTGGCCCACGAATCCAGACTGATCCAGGATCTGACGACCAAGTTAGATGCCATATCGTCCGTATCCAGCTACTGTGCGTTTATGGAACACCGGCAGGAAATTATGGAAACCCAAATTAAAGAATTGCAAACAAAGATCCAGGAACTGGAGAAAAAATTAAACCTCTAAATCCAACATCTAACTTTCTCCTTGAAAAGATCCGGCATAGAAGATAGAAAACCGTGATCTTTCTTCCCTGATTTTCGACTTTTAACCATGATACACAAACCCATTGCCTTTGTTATTCCCTGGTATGGGGAGAACCTCCTGGGAGGAGCCGAGAGAGCCTGTCGGGAGCTGGCAGAACATCTTTATCAAAGGGGAATTCCCGTAGAAATTTTGACCACTTGTGCACGGGATTTTTATTTTTGGGAAAATTTTTATGAAGAAGGAATTTATGAAGTCCATGGGATAAAAGTGCGACGTTTTGAAGTAGATCCAAGGGATCGGTTCTGTTTCGATCGAATTAACTTAAAAATTCTCCGGGGAGAACCCCTGACGGTCGATGAAGCCAGGAGTTTCATAGAAGAGATGATCAACAGTCAGAATCTTTACCACTACATCGCAGAGCATCGAGATAAGTATTGGTTTATTTTTACCCCTTATCTCTTCGGAACGACCTATTGGGGCAGTTGGATTACGCCGGAAAATTCCTTTATTATCCCTTGCTTACATGAAGAAAATTACCTAAATCTAATCGGCTATCGTAAGGCCCTGGAGCGAGTTCGACGGCTCATTCTATATGCAGAACCCGAAAAGCAACTGGCAGAACGGGTATTAGATCTCAAAAGGGAGCCCCTTGTGTTAGGATTAGGGATAGATCTGCGAAAAGATTTTGATGGAAGTCGTTTCAGAAAGAAATTTTCTCTGAACGAAGATTTTATTTTCTGTCCGGGAAGAAAACTTCCGGAGAAAAATACCCCTTTGCTTCTGGAGTATTTTAAAAAATATAAAGACCGTCACTCGACTCCTTTAAAACTCGTTCTCAGTGGAGGAGGTCAGGTCGTTATTCCGGAGTCTTTGCAAGGGGAAGTTCTGGACCTGGGATTTCTTTCTGAAACGGATAAGTATGATGCTTTTGCAGCGGCTACCTTCACCTGTCAGCCTTCTATCCATGAGAGTTTTTCCTATGTTATTATGGAATCCTGGGTCTGTAAAACTCCGGTTCTGGTCCATGCACGGTGTGCCGTGACCTCAGATCATTGCCGTCGAAGTCAAGGAGGGCTTTTTTTTAAGAACTATTTAGAATTTGAGGAATGTGTTCATTTTTTCTTAAACCATCCTGAAAAACGTCAAAGGATGGGAGAAAACGGGCAGGCCTATGTAGCAAAAAATTTTCAATGGGATCAGGTGATGGAACGTTTTATAGAAATTATTATTTCCGATGAGGTGGAAGGATCCGTCGGAGTTAAAAAAAAGGAATCTTCAACAAGCTATCTGAGGGGTTAAGGTTAGCGGAGCTTTGTTCGGCTCATCGGCCTTTGCAATGACACAATTCCCTTCCTTGCTTTAAAGGGGCAGAGATCTTGACTGCAACGTTCCTTCCCCTGCGATAGTACTTTCTGGGTAGGGTTTTTCTAACCTAACCCCTCTTCCCGACCCAGGAAGAGAGAACTCGGAGATTGTACAGGTCCCCACTCTTCCCTTCCTTCACAGGGAAGGAAAGTCGGAGGCATAGGCGCCTTTTTTAAGCTGAAAAGAGACGACGACGTTGTAGGGGCACGGCGGCGCCGTGCCCTTACGCCAGGGGCTATCCACAGGTCGCCCCGCTGGGGCTGACCTTCTTATCCTGGCGCCTATAGGAGTCAGAGGGGTTAAGTCCAGAAAGCCGCGATAGCAGAGGAAGGTCAGGAAGGAGACCTTAACTTAACGCCGTTCTCTTCTACCGTTCTCTTCTAAGGGTTTAGGGTTTTAGACGCGCACCTTGATTATAAAGAGAACACTCCTGACGGAGCTAAAAGCCCTTCAGCTTTACTATTTGATCTTAACTTAATACCATTGGAGTCGGGGCCAGGTAAACACAGGGACTCCTCAGTCCCTGTGTTTACCTGGCCCCGACTCCAATGGATGGAAGCTATACCTCTTCCTTCAAGAGATTTTCCACTTCGTCCCATACCTCCATGGACAAAAGCTCCCCTACGGCATGCATCGCTTCAATACCCTCCAGATCTACCCTCTCACCCTGTCGAAAAGCCTGCCAGTCCTCGAAACTTTCCCAACGGGCAATGGCCATAAACTCCTGAGAGTTGTTACGGCTCCGAAGTAGCTGACTTCCCCGGGCTCCTTTGAGTTGGGCTCGAATCGCCCTGGTTACCCGAATCCATGCCTTCACGAACAGGTCTTCTTCACTTAACTTTACTTTCCACCGATAGACCACACGTATCATTTTTGCCTCAAAGACCCTTATAGACTAAGCTTCAGCGACGTAGAGGGAGATCTTGTGATCTTTCGATCAACCCCGTCCAACGAAGGGCATCTTGGTTGCCATAACGGTCATGAAGAGTACATTCGCATCTAGTGGTAAGCTGGCCATATATACCACTGCACGCGCTACATGCTCGACATCCATAGTCGGTTCAACCGCAATTGTCCCGTTGGCCTGTAAGACCCCATCCTTCATTCTTGCCGTCAATTCAGTTGCCGCATTACCGATATCGATCTGACCGCAGGCAATATCATATTTACGTCCATCCAGGGCTGTTGACTTGGTGAGACCTGTGATGGCATGCTTGGTAGCCGTATAGGGTGCCGAGTTAGGGCGGGGAGCATGGGCTGAGATAGACCCGTTATTAATGATGCGGCCTCCCCGGGGAGTCTGACTTTTCATAATCTTGAAGGCTTCCTGCGTGCACAGGAAGGCTCCGGTCAGGTTGATGTCCACGACGGTTTTCCACTGCTCGTAGGTTAGATCTTCTAAAAGTACAGGGGGGGCACCGACCCCGGCATTGTTAAACAAAAGATCCAGTCGACCAAAGGTCTCCTTAGTCTTGGCGAACAAGGCGCGAACCGATTCAGGCTCTCTTACGTCGGTAGGCACAACCAGCGCTTGAGAACCCAGCGGCCCGGCTTCCTTTACAGCCATCTCTAAAGGCTCCAAACGACGCCCAGCCAGAACAACTGAATATCCTTCCCGTAAAAGAGCGAGTGAGACAGCTTTACCAATTCCCGTCCCTGCTCCTGTAACAATAGCAACCTTTCTGAGTACACTCATGAGTTACCTCTCCTCCTTTACTAAGCCTTATACCAGAAATTAAGTTTCTTGATATCATCCATCAAAAACCATGCTAAAAAATTGTGTGAATTCTTTTTTCTTGTCAAGATCTCATTTATTACATCCCATAAAAATTTGTTACCCGGTTCTGCGAATTGCGGCAAATAGCCGGAATCCAGTTTCTTCTTCTATACTTTGACGGAAGACAAGCTGAATAAGATACTCACCTCTTTGCTTTCTTCAGTTACTCCAAAGGGGAGGTCAAGGGCTTTCTGGGACAGGTTTTTTGGGCCTGACCCCTCCGAATCCCCTTCCTCCCTCAAGCTATACATTACCCACATCTCTTGGAAGTCTTTGAGAAAAAAGACTTTCGACAAATCTATTGGGGAAGGAGCTCTGAAACGAAGTTCCCTTCTTCAGGAAAGGGAGGAAGGACTGGGCGGGAGGCACCATAACCTGGCGTGTAGGGGGCGAAAGGGTTAGGTTAGAAAAACCCTACCCCGGAAAGGCCGAGGGGAATCGGGTAGTTTCTATTATCAACAGATACATCGCATATATTTTGCACTTAAGAACCTCATCTTTCAGTTGATTCGGCTTCATTAGCCTAACAGGGTGCCATGGATTGCCTTTCGGCTTTGAAAGACCTTCTAATTTATTACTGTATCAGTTTGGGACATTTTTATCTTTATTTTTGATGGTTTTTGATGGTTCACCCCATGACCTCCAGGAGAGAAGATGCAATGAAAGATGAAGCGAAAACCAAAGGACAGCTTGTAAATGAATTAACGGAACTCCGCCGACGACTGGCCGAGCTCGAAGTAAGAGAGATGGAACGTAAGAAAAGAGAGGAAGCACTACGGGAGAGCGAAAGGCGATTTCACCAGATGGCGGAGAATATCCCTGCGGTTCTCTGGATGGTCGATCCTCCGATGACCCGGTGTTTTTATATGAGTCCTGCCTATGAGAAGGTATGGGGTCGTACCTGCGAAAGTTTTTACAAGGATCCGAAATCCTTTCTTGAGGCCATCCTTCCCGAGGATCGTGGGCGAGTGGTTGACAGTTTAGCCAGACTCATGGAAGGCCGGGCAGATTTGGATGAGGAGTTTCGTATCCTGCGACCCGATGGGTCAATACGTTGGGTCCAAAATCGTGCCTTTCGAGTCTGGGATGAGCATGGAGAACTCTCTGGCCTCACTGGGAGCATGGAGGACATTACCGAGCGTAAGCAGACGGAGGCCAACCTGCGTGAGCAAACCGAGGTGGTTGAGACCATCAACCGTATCGGGCAAATACTGTCAGCAGAGCTTGATCTGCAAAAGGTCGTGCAGGCTCTGACCGATGCTGCTACCGAACTCACAGGTGCCGCATTTGGCTCTTTTTTCTACAATGTTATAGATGAACGTGGCGAATCTTACATGCTTTACACCCTCTCAGGCGTTCCCCGTGAGGCCTTTGGTCATTTTCCCATGCCGCACAACACAGATCTTTTTGGACCTACCTTTCGGGGTGAGGAGGTTATTCGTATTGCCGATGTGACGAAGGATCCCCGTTATGGAAAAAACCCTCCTTACTATGGAATGCCTCCCGGTCATTTACCTGTGACCAGTTATCTGGCTGCTCCGGTTATCTCCCGTTCAGGTGAGGTACTGGGCGGACTTTTCTTTGGGCATCCGGAAGCCGGAGTCTTCACAGAACGCCACGAGCGGATCGTAGTGGGGCTTGCAGCCCAGGCAGCCATCGCCATAGACAACGCCCGGCTGTTTGAATTGGTCCAAAATGAAAGAACCCGGGCGGAGGCAACACAAAAACAAATCGCTAATATCCTTGAAAGTATCGCCGATGGCTTTTGCACCTTCGACAAAGAATGGTGTATCACATATTTAAATCAGGAAGCAGAAAAACTCCTCACACGCCTCCAATTGACCCGCGAGAAGGTGCTTAACAAGAATGTTTGGGAATTGTTCCCCCATCTGGGGAACTCGATAGTATATGAGCAATTCCATCGTGCCATCACCGAGCAGGTAAGGGTTGAGTTCGAGTATTTTTATTCGCCCCTCAATAGCTGGTTTGAAGTACGAGCCTATCCGTCTAAGGAGGGACTCACCGTTTATTTTCAGGATATTACCCAGCGTAAGCGGGCAGAAGAAACTATTAAGCAGTTAGCCTACTTTGATGCCCTCACAGGTCTACCTAATCGGGCTCTCTTCAACGACCGCCTCAATCTGGCCCTGGCTCAAGCCTCCCGCGACCAGCACATGTTGGCCCTGATCTTCCTCGACCTGGATCGCTTTAAAACCATCAATGATACCCTGGGTCATACCCTCGGAGACCGGTTGTTGCGCGAGGTCTCCGACCGGCTCACAAACTGTCTCCGTAAAGGAGATACCATCTCTCGTTTCAAAAGCGATAAATATACCATCTCTCGTTTGGGAGGGGATGAATTTACCATTCTCCTACCTAAAGTCAATCATGTAAACGACATAGCCAGGATTGCTCAAAGAATCCTGGACACCCTTAAACCCCCCTTTTATCTGGATGGACATGAACTCCATATTACTACAAGTTTAGGGATTGCCATCTACCCTACAGACGGTCAGGATACTCAAACCCTACTGAAAAACGCCGATATTGCCATGTACCGGGCTAAAGAGCAGGGGCGTAATAACTATCAGTTCTATACACCGGCCATGAACAAGGCGACCATGGAGCGCCTGGCCCTGGAAACCAAATTACGCCGTGCCGTGGAACAAGAACAATTTGTGGTATATTATCAACCCCAGGTAAATCTCAAAACCGGAAAGATGGTCGGCGTGGAAGCCTTGATCCGCTGGCAACACCCAGAATTGGGACTGGTCCTCCCAGGAAACTTTATCCGACTGGCCGAAGAAACCGGCCTCATTACCTCCATC